>JBMZVD010000093.1:0-7966 GCA_049625305.1 Flavicella sp. | reverse complement strand
TTGTTTTTTCATCCATTTAATGAAAAATAATGCTGTAAAAAAAAAGTTTATATATTTTTAAGAAATAAACACTTATTTATAATTTTTTATTATATATTTGCTCGGTTTTAAAAACGAAATCATGATAACTTCTAACGAATACTTCAATGCTAAAGTAAAATCATTAGGTTACACTAATGGAGCTACTAATTCAACAGTTGGAGTTATGGAAGAAGGAGAATATGAGTTCTCGACGAATTCTCATGAAACAATGTCTGTTATTGAAGGTGAGTTGATTGTATTGTTTCCAAATTCTGATTCATGGAAGTCGTTTCCAGCTGGTACGTCCTTTGAAGTTGATGCAAATTCTTCTTTTAAAGTAAAATCATCGCAACAAACATCTTATTTGTGTAAATACAAATAAGATTCAACTTAATATGTAAATCTTAGGGGTAGGATTTATTTACACTCGGCTTTTCATTCTTTTGAGAAGCCGAGTTTTTTTTTATATTCGCCACTTTTTCACTAAGCATCATATATATACATGGATTATTCACATAAATGGCTTCACTATTTCAAAAACAGTTTGTCCGATAGTGAGAATCTATCTATTGATCTTGAGAGAATTAAAAATGTAATTCATTCCACAAGTATAGATTTAAGTTCTGGGATGGTACCACGCAATCAAGCTGAATCATTAATTGATGCAGAGGAACGAAGAATAAATCGCTTGAAAGGTATTTTAAAAAAAGAAAATCCTAATTGGTTTATAGTTTCTGAAATTCAACTTACCATTGCTCCATTTCGGCTTATTACTACAGAAAAAAATGAAGGTTTTAAACAGCTGCCATTGTACCCTTTTTGGATTACTGCAAAAGTGAACCGTTCAGGTCAATTAAGCCCTCCTGAAGACCTATTTCCCCTTGTTGTAAGAAACTATCTAGATCCAATTGAAACTCCGGGTAATTCATTTATTTTTTCTAGTCTAGAAACTGTTACTCAAGCAAGAGCTATTGAAAGTCCTTTGAATCAGGACGAATCCCAACCAATTGAATGGGCAGTATATTGGTCATATGTTTTACAAGTTTTTTCAAGTATTACATTTAATATTTTTAGCAATTATAGAGCAGAAGGCTATCACACCTCTTATCAGGTTTGTTTTTTTGCGAGTAACAATAAAATTACCACAGCTAAAAGTATACTTTTTTTATACGATCAGTTACTCAATGTAGAAGAGCAACTACCACTATTGGAATCACTTCTCTCTATGGAAAAAAAGGAGAGAGAAGAGGCTGTTACAGATGCAGGTTTTTTAAATTTTAATCACTTACATCTTGGACAAATGTCAAATGAATTTCCTTTATCCATAAGTCAGAGAAAAACACTCTTGTCATATCTCAACTCAGAAAATCACACAATTACAGCTGTAAATGGACCTCCTGGAACTGGAAAAACTACATTGTTGCAAAGTTTAGTAGCTACTGAATTTGTGCGCAGTGCTATTAAAGGAGATGAAGCTCCTGTAATCGTAGCTTGCTCTACCAACAATCAAGCGGTGACAAATATCATAGACAGCTTTATCAATTCAGTTAGTTCGATGGGACTTCTTTCTGAGCGTTGGATTCCAAATTTTAATGGCTATGCCACCTATTTGCCATCAAAATCTAAAAGTACAAAGTCATTAGAAAATATCAATTTCTTAAAAGGAAACCTTTTCGGTTATCAGGGAACTCTGTGTGATCTGGAAAACTTGAATTACTTAGATGAGGCATCTTCTTATTTTCTTGAAAAGTTTTATGAATATTTTGAGTTCAACCCTTCAAGTATAGAAGAGGCTTGTAATCATTTACAAGAAGAAGTTTCTTTGTTAGAAGATATGTTGATTAATGGAGTTCGAATTTCTCAAGATTATATTACATCTATTTCTGCTGTCAATAATCTGTTACTTCGCAAAGAAGACAACATCAATCAAAATTCAATTCAAATTGTAAACATTCAACAGTGGAGGAATTTATTAACTTCTCTAAAAAATAAATTCAAAGCAAATGACTTTATAGAACAACTACAAACTTATTTTAGTGTGTCGTCAAGTAATAAAGAATCCTCTAAAGATGCTTTATTTAGAATAACAGATGAAGCTTTATTGTCTAAGGAAAATGCATTGGACTATTTAAAAAAATGCATTGCAACTTTCAATCTGGCATTGCAATCTAATTTGAAATTAAACGATTGGAAATTGCAATACGGTATTCAAGGGTTCCCTTTTATCTCTGAAGAGACAATGTGGAATTATGAATACAAGAAAATGGAAGACAAAGAAGTCTCCCATCGTTTTTTTTACGATGAAATAGATGTCAAGATAAGACACAAGGCATTTCTATTAGCAACGCACTATTGGGAGGCACGTTGGATATTGGCAACCTATGAAATGTTAGAAGAAAATACAGAAAAGGGAACTGGAGAAAATGCGATTGCTCTACAATGGCGTCGAAGAGCGATGTTGACCCCTTGTTTTGTAGCTACTTTTTATATGGCTCCCACCCATTTTTTATACAGTCAGTATCAAGGAGAGAATGAAGAAGGAAAGCCATTGTTTGAATACCTTCCAATGTATAATTTCTTAGATTTATTGATTATTGATGAAGGGGGACAGGCAACACCTGAAGTAAGTGTACCTATGTTTGCATTGGCTCAAAAAGCAATGATTGTTGGAGATTTACAGCAAATAGAGCCTATTTGGTCTATTCCTCAAAAGATAGATATAGGAAATCTTCTCAATGCTGGACTTTTAGAAAAAGGAATACTTGTTGAAGATTTGGCTACAACAGGGTTTTTAGCTTCTAGTGGTAGTGTGATGAAAATGGCACAAGAAGCTTGTAAGTTTGAAACGACTCATTCGAACTCAACTGTGAAAGGACTGGTGTTGTTAGAGCATCGAAGATGTAATGATGAGATTATTAGCTTTTGCAATGAACTAGCCTATGGAGGTGTTTTAAAACCAATGAAAGGTTCAGCTTCAGAAGACCAACTCTTCCCGTCTATGATGGCTTATCATATTTCAGGGATTAGTGAACAAAGTTATAGCAGTCGTTTCAATAACAAGGAAGTAAATTCCATAGTAGGATGGCTCAACAGGCATAAAGAAGCTATAGAAGAAGCATATCAAGTGACAGAGATAGAACAGGTTTTAGGTATTATAACCCCATTTACAAGTCAGAAAAATGCGTTAGCAAAAGCATTGAAAGATGCAGGTTTCAATGTTTCAAAAATCAAATTAGGAACGGTTCATGCCTTGCAAGGAGCCGAAAGACACATTGTTTTGTTTAGTTCTGTGTATACAAGTGAAGATGAAGGAACGCTCTTTTTTGACAAGGACAATAAGCCAAATATGCTAAACGTTGCCGTTTCAAGAGCCAGAGATAGTTTTATACTTTTTGGAGATATGCGTGTATTTGATGAAACTAACAATGCACCTTCTGGTGTTTTAAAGCGACATTTACAAGTACATGAAATGTCAACCTAATTGCTTTAGTGGACTGATGTTTTGGTGTCAACAAGAAACTTTTCTTAAAATTTATCAATAGTAAGTCCATGAATAATTTTGGAAGAAGAAATATCTTTAATTCTTTCCTTTATAGAAAATAAAAAAAGCGATGGAAACTGCTTGATAAAAACTAACTTGTAGTATAAACTTATATTTCATGCATACTATATTCCCAACATTAGCTTCGGAAATTTGTTATTACAACAAATAGTTATTTCAGATATTTCAGTTGTTTTTAAAGGGCTTTCCAATTCAAAAATCACAAAGTATTATGGAGTTCACTTTGATACTTTAGAGGCGACACAAGAACAAATGAATTGGTATGCTGCTTTAGAAGAAAACGGAACAGGAATTTGGTGGGCTATACGAACATCTGCACAAGGTTATTTTGTTGGAGCTATTGGTTTTAACGATGTCGATATGGCATTAAAAAAAGCTGAAATAGGATTTTGGTTACTCCCAGATTTTTGGGGGAAAGGCATCTTGAAAGAGGCTATCTTATCAGTAACATCTTATGCTTTTAAAATCTTGAAATTACAAAAGTTAGAAGCTTTTGTTGAGACTGAAAATAGAAATTGTATCAAGGCCTTAGAAAAACTTAACTTCAATTTGGACACTACGTTATTAAAGTGCAAATCAAAAAATAATACTTTGATTAGTTTATATGTCTATTCTATAAATAGTCAAACATATCGATGTAATTGATTTGCTATTTAATATAGCTTTTGAAGAATAGTTAATCGCATTCTATTTTTAATTTATAATGAGTTTTTCTACGTGATAATTTCCATCTTGGAATACGAGCTTTAGCAAATAGATGCCACTTGATATTCCTGAAAGAGAAACCTTAGTTTGAGGTTTGATAGTTTGTTTGACTTTTCGTCCTTTTTGATCATAAATTTCTAAGGTGTTAACTTCTTTTATTTGAGTTATGTATATATTATCCTTTGCTGGGTTTGGGTACACAAGAAATTTCTGTTCTTCTTTGTTTACACTTAAATTTGTAGCGTCTTCTATCACGGAAATAGGAACCGTAAATTGACTTTCCTCCGTTTCATTGACTATAAGAGTGACAGGTACGTATAGTTCACCTACGAAGTTATTGTCAGGAATAACAACTCCATTCTCAATAGTATAATTGGTCCCATCATCCACACGGAGTTCCCAATTTTCAAACGACTCATTACAAGAAGGAAAAGGATAGGATGTATTTTGATAGCTTACTTCTATGTTAAAGTCTTTGTAACCTAGTCTATATCTATGGTTTTTATTTATTTCAATAGAATTGGAGGAAACTATTTGAGGACTACTGACATATTCTTTGATAGCCGAAAAACCTACTTTAAAATCGTCTATCCATAGATCTCCATCAGCTTCAGGTGACCAATTACCATCTGGGTTGATTCGGAAAATAAACTTTTCTAATTCCGACCAATCTTCTCCGTGTAGATCCTTCCAATTGTCTAAAATTGGCTGTAGTTGGATTGTAGCAGTACCAACGTTGGTAGAAGCTGATGCTAGCGATATGATGCTTTCTTTATTATTACTCTTTTTTTGATTTGAACTTATTTGTGTTACAAAGCTAAAAGGGGTATTTCTATTCGGAGTCTCGTATTTAAATGTAAGGAAAGGATATGTTTTTATATCCACAGAAGTATTGTAATAAAGTACTTCTGAGTTCCAGGCAGAAGTTGTTAGACTCTCTGTATTCGGTTGTATAAGAAGTTTGTTTTCAGCCAAGTGAACTTCTCCTTGCATATTTTTGTGAGCAATCCATGGTGCTGCATTGTAATCAGCATTGCTATCGGAAGTAAATTCCTCTACTAAAGACGGGTTAGTGGTACAGTATTGCAAAGTACTTTCTCCGGTTGTAAACGACCATATATCACCAATTTTCCAAGTTTCATCTACCAAACAATCTACCCGCCAGTAATAGGTTGTATTTGCTCTTAAATATTCTAGTATTAGTAGGTTTGTATTTTGCTCAGATACTAAGGCAAGTGAGTTAGCAGCTGTACCTAGGTATATTTTGTTTTTAGAGGACTTATAGGCAGGCAACCACATCAAATCAGAGCTAATAAGGGCGGTTGTACTATTATTTTTAGGGACAGGCATAGAGGATTTTTCTAACATTCTTCCTGGAATCCAATAGTTTTCGTCTCCGTCTTCATATGCCCCCATATCAGGAGCAGTTCCCTTAAAATACTTAGGAGAATAGGAATATTTGTCACTTGGGATTTCATCTGTACTTACAAGAGCACCTGCATCGATGATAGGACTGTTTTTTTTAGGTCTAAAATCATAATTTATAGGGTCTCTTAAGTAAGTATATGCAGCTCCTGCAGTATTAGCATTTTGGTCACTTTTTCCTGGAATCACATAAGCATTGGGTTGTATATATCCATCCTCCAGTGTGATTTCATTGTTTAAATCCCATGTTCTGTGTACTAGTTTTGCAATGTTATTTCGAGTGACAGTATTTGCATTGGCCTCACTGTTATGCATGGCTCTGAACCCCATAATAGTAAAGTTATATTGCTCACTATAAGGGTTTTTAAATTGTTTTGTGTTGATGATTGTATTGTTAAGTACTAGATGCCTGTCTCCTTTAATTTGGTTAACTTGTGTATTCCAAGTAACATTGTTTCGATAGATTCCATCTCCGTAAACTTCGCCCTCTTCGTTCAGTTGGTTATTTCCAGAATCATCAAATCGGATACCTTGCTTTTGGCTGTCGTGCACCCAATTATTTTCTACTAATACGTTTTTGTGGAAGTGTGTTCCTATATTGATAGCCGCTCCATCGTGTTGAAGATTGCCTGCATTTGTAATTCTATTAAGTTGTATGATTCCATTCGGACCATTGGGTCTGAGCCCCTCTGAATTTCCTGTTTTTTTAAGAGTACACCTAGTAACTGATGAGTTTTCACCAAATGTTACAGAGCCAGATCCTCCATTAGAATTGAGATCCCATTCTATATCTTCAAAACTACAGTTATCAATGGTCATGTGCTTTCCCATCATATATATTGGGGCATTGGATCTAAAAAACGTACAGTTTATAAATTTTGAATAATTTCCATTTGTTATGGTAGTTGTAAAATTACTCTTAGGTTCTTCTTTATTCCAACTCGTAAATAATGCGGTATGACCTAAAACAAATTTATGTGTCGATGGATATTTAAAATTACAGTCTTCAAAAATAATATGGTCAGAAGTTTTAATAAAATATCCAGTAGCAAAAAAATCAATACCTTTAAAGGTAATATTTTGACAGCCTTCAAATGTGATGGCTACATCTTGATCTCTTCCATAAAAATCCGTTTCTTGTAGTATCTCCAAAGAACTAGGTTTGTAGTATAGTAATTTAGTATCTTTTTCATACCACCACTCGTTAACTTTATCTAAGGCTGCCAAGCCATAAATATAATAGGCACCGTATTTTTTTAGTTGCTCCTCTACAAGTCCTGTTGTGTCATATTCAAAATAGCTCTGTCCTGCACTGTGTTGGGTGATTTTTCGTGTCCATGTCATCCAATGCCCTATGTTTAATACCGCATAGGCTCCCTGAAAGTCAATATTGCTCTCAGCCAAGGATGTTAACTGATTTGTTATAATGTATTTTGTTTCCCCCTCCGTAAATTCACTTTTTGAATACTGAGGGAAATCACTGTCATATAATTTTCCTAACCTACTTTGTCCTGTATATTTTCCATTATTTCGTCCACCATCTATACTTCTCATAGATTTTTCCATACTCCAGATACTGTCATTTTCAAAAGAGGTATTGGGCCATCGTGCAAGATCTGCCACTTTTTTATCTGGAAATAATTGCCAAATGTCATTTTCAACAGGACTGGTGTAAATTCCATCTTTCCATAAGGTCCATTCTGTATTCAATTTTGATACCCCTTCAAAAGTTACTTTTTCGTTATTGTAATTCGAAACTACAGTCTTGTTATCTTGGTTTATTTGAAATCTAGTTAGATTGAGGTCAACCTTATAACTTCCTGCTCTTAATAATATCTGAGCATCTCCCCGTACAGTATTAAAAGCGTGTTGTAGTGTTTTCCAAGGTTCCGAAATCGTTCCATTGTTAGAATCATTTCCATTCACTGAAACAAAGTAAGTATTTAAAGAACTTTGTGTTTGTGCATATACTGGGTTTTTTAGGCATATTGATATATATACTACAAATAGGAACTTGAATATAAAATAGGGATAAGTATAGCTGGTTGACTTCATTTGGTATTTTTTTTTAAAATAAATAATTTTAAATTATGAATTGTAGTAAAAAAATAGCTTTTTGTAGTATAAATCTTGCAGGTTGTTTTTTTGGCATCTCCGTCACGTCCTGAAATAGCGTTCCACTAAATTTAAAGTGTAATGAAAACAAATTATGTAAAATGTTCTCAAAAGGACTACCCATTAAGTTTAAAGCTT
>JBMZVD010000092.1:0-7991 GCA_049625305.1 Flavicella sp. | reverse complement strand
TGGGTGAATAGACTCAACATTTCATGAAATAATTCTTTGAAAAACTTTAATTCTTCAGGAGAGTCATCTTCTCTAAGTATTTCAAGCTCGTATAATTTTTTTTCGAAATATTCAGGGTTTTCAATATTTTCTTTTTTGGCAAGTTCAAAATAAGGAACATAAAAGGAGTCAGGGATACTTTTCATACACCCAAAATCAATAACAATCAGTTTTCCATCAGGGGCCACTAAAAAGTTACCTGGGTGAGGATCTGCATGTACCTTCTTAAGATTGTGCATTTGAAACATATAAAAGTCCCAAAGTGCTTGCCCTAAAGTATTAGCTTTTTCTTGGTCGATAGGCTTTTGTGTATATTCGGAAAGATGGATTCCATCCATCCAACTCATACTCAGTATTCTGTCTGAAGAATACTCTTTATAATAGGTAGGAAAACGTAAATTAGGTATGTGGCTACAAGCGGCAGAGATTTCTTCAGATTGTTTTAATTCCAATATGTAATTAGTTTCTTCCGTCAACTTGTCTTCTACTTCCTGGAAGTACTTGTCAGAATCTTTTCCGCGTATGTTGAACATTTTGATAGCAACAGGTTTTACCAAGGCCAAATCCGAAGAAATACTCTCAGCAACCCCAGGATATTGGATTTTAACTGCTAAATTAATCCCATCTTTTTCTGCTTTGTGAACTTGGCCAATAGATGCAGCATTTACAGAATTTAAATCAAATTTATCAAAAAGTTCATTAGGATGTTTTCCAAAATAATTTTTAAAAGATTTTACAACCAATGGTGCAGATAAAGGAGGTACAGAAAATTGCGCCAAGGAAAACTTTTCGACATAAGCCCTTGGTAAAATGTTTTTTTCCATACTGAGCATTTGTGCTACTTTCAATGCACTCCCTTTCATGGTTTTGAGACCGTCGTAAATGTCGGAAGCGTTTGATTCATTCAAACGTACTTTAGCTTCTTCTTCCGAATTGATTAGCTTGTCTCCGTAAAATTTCACGTAATTTACGCCAACCTTGGCTCCTGTTTGAATTAGCTTACTAGCTCTTTGTATTTTAGATGTTGGTATTCTGTCGATGGTCTTCATAGATGATTACTTAATTTTTTCTTTAAATAAAAACTTACCCAAATCGAAAATACTCTTCAAAGGTTTTGTATCGATAAGGTCAAATCCAGCATTGATACTTTTTTCAATGAATATATCAGATTTCTCAAACGATTTTGAAGTGTCGTCCATCCAAAATTTCAATATCATTAAAAATTGTATCCAAAAGATTTCAACTTGTCCTCTGTCTTGGAGGTCATTCAGTGCATCACTCTTAATATTTATTTTTTCAATATCTAAAGTTTCAATATACTTGGAAAAGGCTGTTTTTAAGTCTTTTAATACGGCTATTGATTTTAAATTGTTTTTACGCAAGTCCAATGCCTGTATTACATAGGACCTATTTGCCGTCATCATTTCAAACATGGTATAATATAGACTCAACAACTTGTTCTTGGTGTCGTAATTTTCATATTCTTCATTTTTCTGAAGCATCTCTAATGAGTTTTCAAAAAATAAAACAAATATTCTTTTTTCTAAGTGGGCAAATGAACCAAAGTATTTGTGAAATTCTGCCTCGTCAGTTTCTAATTCTTTAGTGAATCTGTAAACAGATACAGGTTTTTCACCTGTCATGAGCACATCGTCCATATATTTTGATATGAAAGTGTTTTCATCTATTTTTAAAGTATCGTCCATGCTATTGTTTTTTACAAAAATACAAAATGTTTAATAATAAATGCAATTAGTTAAACAAAAATAACTAATTTTACAGTATTCTAATTAAAGTTACTAAAAATTATGAGAACAATTGTAGTTATAGGAGGGAGTAAAGGTATTGGTAAAGCAATAGTTGAAAGGGAGTTAGCTGTTAACAAGGTAGTCAGTATCAGTCGCACACCTATTGACATGGAACACACCAATCTCACTCATTACAGTTGCGATGTTTTATCAGATGATTTACCGGAAATAGAGCATATAGATTCATTGGTTTATTGCCCTGGTAGTATTCGCTTAAAACCATTCAAAAGAATGTCTTCTGACGACTTTACAGAAGATTTTCAGATCAATGTTTTAGGTGCAATAAAAGTCATACAACATTACTTACCCTTTATTGATAAAGATTCAAAAAGTTCCAGTATTCTTTTGTTTAGTACCGTTGCTGTTAAAATGGGTATGCCATTTCATACAAGTGTGGCAACAGCTAAAGGAGCTTTAGAAGGATTTGCTAAATCGTTAGCAGCAGATTTAGCACCTACAATAAGAGTAAATGTTATAGCACCTACACTTACAGATACAGAGTTGGCATCCCGCATATTGAGAAGCGATAAAATGAAGGAAATAAATGCAGATAGACATCCATTAAAAAAATATTTACATCCTAACGAGGTGGCTGGTATGGCATCATTTTTATTATCTGAAAGTGCAGCTGCTATGAGTGGGCAAGTGATTGAAATGGATTGTGGTATTGTAAATTTAAAAATATAAGGTATGTTCGGATTATTTAAAAAAAAATCAAAGTTAGAAAAGTTACAAGAAGAGTATGAAAGGTTAACACATGAGGTTTTCATAGTCTCTAAAACGAATAGAATGGAAGGCGATCGATTGTATGCCAAAGCAGAGTCTGTTTTTAAAGAAATCGAGGCTGAAAAACAAAAGTAACCTTTTGTGTAATTACATTTGAAGGTATTCTAATGTGTGATCAGTTGCTCAATAGATGACTTTTTTATTGCTATAAAGTTGTGCTCTAGGCTTTTGAATATCCATTCCTATATTAATTTATTTTCCCCTCTTTTTTTAGTAATTTCGCATTTCATAACGCAAATAAAACAAAATGGCTCGATACGAACTGAAGCTTCCACAAATGGGAGAAAGTGTTGCAGAGGCAACGGTAACATCTTGGTTGAAAGAGATAGGAGACACTATAGAGGCAGATGACTCTGTCGTTGAGATAGCTACTGACAAGGTTGATTCAGATGTACCATGTGAAGTAACGGGGGTTTTAGTTGAAATATTACACGATGTCGATTCCGTTGTTCGTGTTGGTGAAACAATGGCTATCATCGAAACCGACGAACAGGTTGCTTCAACAAATGCTGTTGAGTCAAATACTTCAAATGTAGACACTCCCTCGCAAGACATAGATGCTTCTGTTTCTGAAGTAGAAAGACAGATTTCTGAAACCATAGCTAGTGTTAGTAGTTCGGATTCAAAAGAATACTCTAATGCCAATAGATTTTATTCTCCATTAGTTAAAAATATTGCATCAAAAGAAAATATTTCGCAGGAAGAATTGGAGCAAATTCCAGGTACTGGTTTGGAAGGAAGGTTGACAAAATCTGATTTGTTGGATTATTTAAAGAGTAGAAACTCTATGCCAAACCCTAACGAATCAAAAGATACAGCTGTTGTTACTACTCCTAAAACTAAGAATATCGTTTCACCGATATCTGTTAATGGTGAAGATGAATTGATTGAATTGAGTAGGATGGGTAAGATGATCTCAGATCACATGATACATTCCGTTCAAAAGTCAGCACATGTTCAGTCTTTCATTGAAGTAGACGTAACCAATTTGGTCCAATGGCGTAACAAAGTAAAAAATGCTTTTGCAAATCGTGAGGGAGAAAAATTGACATTTACTCCCATTTTTATGATGGCTGTTGCAGATGCAATAAAAAAATACCCTTTGGTAAATCTTTCGTTTGATGGAGAAAAAAAAGTGGTGATAAAAAAGGCTATTAACTTAGGGATGGCTGCAGCTTTAGGAGACGGTAACCTCATTGTCCCAGTGATAAAAAACGCTGATGAGCTTAGTTTGATTGGAATGGCTAAGGTGGTAAATGATCTTGGGCAAAGAGCAAAAAACAATGAGTTAAAGCCCGATGAGATAAAGGGAGGAACTTACACAGTGACCAATATAGGTAGCTTTGGTAGTTTGTTTGGAACACCTATTATAAATCAACCTGAAGCGGCTATTTTAGCTTTGGGTGCAATTCGAAAAGTTCCAGCTGTCATCGAAACTCCAGAAGGTGATATGATTGGTATTCGTCAAAAAATGTTTTTGTCTCATTCTTATGATCATAGAGTTATTAATGGTGCATTGGGAGGTCTTTTTATCAAGCATATCAAAGATTATTTAGAAGCTTGGGATTTAAATACCGAGTTCTAAGTATCGATTTTTAAACAAAAAGCACCCCCAAATTTTTTTTGGGGGTGTTTTTATGTGTGCTGAATTTTAATTCTTATACTTTGGGGAATGATTTTTTGACAAATTTTGTCAGAATAACAATGTGAATACCATTGACTCTACCTTCTATATGTTCAGCATTGTCGTGTGTTAAGGTGATATTTCTGACTGCAGTTCCTCTTTTGGCTGTAAAATTACCTCCACCTTTGACCTCTAAATCTTTGGTCAAAGTAATTGTATCTCCTGCGTATAATAAAGCTCCATTACAATCTTTATGGACTATTTTTTCATCATCATTCAAGCCTTCACCTGTGGCTGCTGCCCATTTTAAAATAGAATCTTCTAGATACAACATTTCAAGTAAATCTTGAGGCCATCCTTCATTTTTAAGTCGGTTGAGCATGCGCCAAGCAATTACTTTGACTGAGTCAAATTCACTCCACATACTATCGTTGAGACACCTCCAATGATTGGCATTCATCTTTTTAGGGTGTTTGATTTGATCGATGCAGGTAATGCAAGCCAAAATGTGTTCGTCAATCCCTCCAGTATTGATAGGCTCAACTTGATAAGCATACAATTCCATTGAGCTTCCGCACAATTCACAAGTATTGCCACTTCTTTTAATCAATTCGTTTTGTAGACTCATTGGGTACGGAATATTTAAATTTATTTCGTAAAACTAAAGCTTTATTATTTGTAATAATAAATGTATTCGGATTCTTTTACAAAAAGAGGGAAATACTGATTGTAGCAATCACCATCAATGTTAATATTCCAACTAATGGTAGTACAAATTTCAACCATTTGTCGTATCCAATTTTAACGATCGATAGAGATGCTAGTATCAAGCCGGTAGGGTTTACAAAGGCAAACAAGCCCATTCCGTAAACATAACAGTTAACTACAATTTCTCTTCCTATTGCTACCGTATCCGCCAGAGGAGCAATGATGGGCATGGTCAGTACCGCCATCCCAGAGGAGGATGGGATAAAAAATGAAAGCCCACCATACACAGCGACCAACACATTGGCAAAAACGACTTTAGACATGCCTCCAGTCAATTGACTCGCATAGAAAAGTAGTGTGTCACTAATCATTCCATCATCCATCAATACAGATATTCCTCTAGCAATTCCTATTATTAATGCAACGCCTAAAAGTTCGCTTGCTCCCTTAATGAAAGTATCCACAAAGGTAACTTCTTTGATACGTCCAATGATTCCGATCAATACAGCTCCAGTTAAAAATACAGCCGTCATTTCAAGGAACCACCAATCTAATTTTGCAACACCGTAAATCATGATTACAAAACAGAGTACAAATAACACAAGTATAAAACGCAGTCTAAACGTTAGTTTGTAAGTCGTTTCGGTGGTAGCGCCGAAAATGGCTTCTATTTCTTCTTTTTGTGTGAATATAATTGAGTTTTTAGGATCCTTTTTTACACGTTTTGCATAGATAAGAATGTACAAGATACACACCGTTGTTGAAATCAATAAAAATAGGATACGTGCTTCTATTCCCGTTGTCCAATTGATACCCGCTGCATCTGAGGCTATAATGGTACTAAAAGGGTTTACAGTTGAGCACATGGTTCCAATAGATGAACCGATATAAATGGATGCTAACGCTACAATTGCATCATAGCGAGCGGCCAAAAACACAGGTATTAGAATAGGATAAAAAGCAATGGTTTCTTCTGCCAATCCAAAGGTAGTTCCTCCGATTGCAATGGCTATAGTAACTGTAATGATAAGAAGGTATTCCTTTCCTTTCAATTGAGTCGCCAGTGCGGCAATGCCCGCTTCAAAAGCACCTGTGATGTTCATAATACCGATGAGCCCTCCAATAATAAGTACTAAAAAAATAATATCAGCACCTTCTATAATTCCTTTGATTGGAGATTTTATATAGGCAATCAAACCTTGAGGTTTTGAAGTAACTTGCTTATAGGTATTGGGAATATTTATGGGTTTCCATATGGCTCCTCCTGTAAATTTTTCCAACGGGATTTTGATTTGAAGCTTTTCGAGCGTTTCTTGTGTTACAGGATGAGTAATAGATGTCTCTTGATTTTTTTGAATAAAAACTTTAGATGTTTTATCGTAGTGTAGGCTGTCATATTTACCAGCAGGTACAAACCAAGTTAGTAGTGCTACTGCAGCTGCTATAAGTAACAACAAGGTATGGGCCGTTGGCATTTTAATTTTTTTCATATGCTAAATAAATGGAAGGTTTTGTCAATTGATTAATGGTAAAAATAAGATTTTCTAAGTATTTAAACATGCTTTTGGAAACAAGCGTTTGAACTTTTTAGGTAATTTTGCTTTGATATGGCAAATTTCACCAGATATAGGATGTATGAATTGTAATGAGTAGGCATGAAGATACATTCCTTTACCTTTGTGTTGATACCCATCTATTCCATGTTCCTTGTCACCCAAGATAGCATTGCCTAATGATGCTAGATGTATTCTAATTTGATGCCTTCTTCCCGTTTTGGGACTTATTTCCACTAGATTTAAGGCTTCAAATTTATCAGAGTCTATTGTATCAATTCTTTGAAAATCGCTATGAGATGCTTTGCCGTCAATAGCGAGTTGAACAGTTCCAGAAGTTAACATTTTCTTAATAGTTACTGCATAGTATATTTTTTCTATGGACTTTTGTTTAAAATACTGGTTGAGTGTGATCACTGCTGTGGATGTTTTTCCAATTAACAAGGCACCACTTGTGGGATGATCTAGCCTGTGTATAGGTTTGGGTTGAGGAAGGGCATCAACAATATTGCTTTTTTTTAGATGTGAACTCAGCGCATTCTCAAGTGTCCATTTTTTATTTCCACTTACAGTAATGCCAGCAGGTTTGTTTACAACGGCCAGATATGCATCTTCATAGAGAACTTCTAGGGGGATATCTATAGAAACATTTTTAGAATCAACCCTTTCTTGATACAGTTGAATGTATTCATTCCCGTAAAGAAAGTCTCCTAGTTTTGCTTTTTTATTATTGATAAAAATCAAGCCTTTTTTTACTGCTTTTTTTATTCCACTTTTGCTAGGCTTTTTTATAAATAAACCAGCAGCTAGATCTTGAAGACGTGTAGGTTTTTCTAATTTTGATACGCGTATGCTTTCTATACAAATCAGAGAGTTTTTCATTTGATACCTAGGTTCTTAATTTAGGTACTAAAAATACTGAATCTTACAATTATAATCATTGTTTGACGTATATACTTTTACGAATGAATCCATATATTTGTGAATAAACTTATCGTTTATGTTGCAAGATTTTGGACAAAGTATTCTTGAAAGTACAGGGGCTACTTCCTATGTAGAACTTGAAACACTTCAAAATTTATGGAGTGGATACGGACGTATTGTGCGTTTGGCTCTGGAAGGGAGTACTTTAAAAACAGTGGTTGTAAAATACATTTCTTTACCCACAGCAAAACAACATCCTCGAGGCTGGAATACTGATTTTTCTCATAAGCGGAAATTAAAATCTTATGAAGTCGAATCAGCTTGGTATCGATATTGGTCACTACATGCATCAGATACCTGTAAAATGCCAGTATGTTATGACATAAAGCGAATTGATGACGAAGTTTTAATTGTTTTAGAGGACTTAGATGCTAGTGGATATACCGATCGAATCACTGATGCAAGTATAGAAAATATGACTTGTTGTTTGCAATGGTTGGCAAATTTTCACGCGACCTACATGGGGAAAGAACCAAAATTTTTATGGAA
>JBMZVD010000091.1:0-8035 GCA_049625305.1 Flavicella sp. | reverse complement strand
GAAGAAGCAGGTTTGATTACCAACTCTAGACCAAAGTCTAAATTGATTTTGACAGCGGACTACGACATGGGACGTTGGACAGCTGGTTTGTATAACACTCGTTTTGGTGAGGTTACAGTTACTGCTCCTGAAAGTGGAGGTATAGACCAAGAATTGGCTGCTAAATTGGTTACAGATTTACGTTTGACTTACAAGTTTACGCCTGAATTAACTTTAACGGGTATTGTAAACAACGCATTTGATGTGTATCCTGACGTAACTTTAGCGAGTACTAATACTGCACAAGCAGGTTCTCGTTTTAGATATTCTTCAGAGGTACAACAACAAGGGCAGTTGGGTAGAAACTATACGTTAGCATTGAGCTACAAGTTTTAATCTATACAATTTTATAAAAAGAAAAGCCATCTCTAGGGATGGCTTTTTTAGTTTGAAATAATAGTGTTATGATACTTAGTAAACTGTTACTTTTAAAGGGGTGTTGATCTTCTGTGAAAAATCATTCAAATATGTTTCCCAAGCTTCTTTTGTTGGGTACTGTTGACTTTTTTTCCAAGCAAACCCGGCATAATACACAACGTTGTTGTTTATGACATTCAAATGTGCATAGGCATTACTTTGATCCATGGTATCGCTGTTAAACGTTTCAAAGTTTGAGAAATGAGTAGCGCTTGCTATGATGGCTGTGCCCAACTCAGAGTCAGCATGCGGTTGCCAATAGCTCACCCATCCTTGTTCTTTACTCCCACTGACTTCACCATCTTTTTCATGCAATGTCAAACCAGCTGAAATTTTCTGTACGCCTTGAATGGAAGTATCAAACTTCGAAAAGTTTTGTCCTAAATCCAGGCTGATGGTTTTGGACTCTTTGATGCGTTTTCCATTAGCATCCCAGTCCTCGTACTCTAAATAAAAACTTGTTCTTAAAGGTCCTGTTGTGATGGTTCGCCATTTTGTGTAATTTTTAGAGAAGTAGTAGGTACTGTCAATTTGTACAGCAATACCACCCACACCTCTACTGACACCAACGTGAAAATTATCCAATCCTTCACCCGTGTCTTCATGGTAAGACCCTGTGCCTTCTGTAGTTTCTTTGTACCACTTATTTATTATTGGATAGGAAACTTTTTTTAACCAAGCATCGACACCGCTTGAAAGTGTTCCGTTAGGTTTTCCAGTTTCTTTCAATAGTTGTGCCGTTGGTCCATAGACTCTAAAGGCTACTTTGTCATTTTCCCACGTATAATCATCAGTTCTTTCAGGAACAAATCGGGAGTAGCAAACGTTCTGAAGATTTTCATCTTTGTTTTGGTGTTTTTGATTTAACACGATTATCTCGTACTTTTTTGAGCTATTTGCTGCTACTGTTGGTTGAAATAGGATTTGGTCTAGTGTTCCGTCACCATTAAGGTCTACAGTTTGACTTGTTATTAATTTTCCTGATTCAGTATCTTTTACACCTATTTTAGAAAGGTCAAATCCTTTTAGACTAGTTGCGTTCAATTCAATGGTTTCATGAGTGCGTTCTACTGCTAAAGAGTTGCTTATGTTTAGACCAATTACTTTTTCCTCTTGGGAACAGGAACTAAACAAGGCTAGTGATAAAGCTGTTAATGAGAGCAATGCTATCTTCATAGTGTAGGTTTTAAGGTTGTTGTTTGATGTTTTTAAAATTATAGCTACAAAAAATCCCCGTGATACGAGGATTTTTAAATCTAGTGTTCGGGGGGGACACTAACGTTATATGTCAGGTTTTCAACATAGTACTTGTGTTCTATGTGAATACCATAAATCATTATCTTAGCTCATTGATTTTACTGTGATCCATGTCACCGTAATCTAAATTTTCACCAGCCATTCCCCAAATAAAAGAATAGTTACTAGTTCCTGAACCTGAGTGGATTGACCATGGTGGAGAAACTACCGCTTCATTATTGGCCATCCAGATATGTCTTGTTTCCTGTGGTTGTCCCATAAAGTGACAAACAGCTTGGTCTTCAGGTACTTCAAAGTAGAAATATACCTCCATACGTCTGTCGTGAACGTGCGCAGGCATTGTGTTCCAAGAACTTCCTGGTTTTATAGTTGTCATACCCATTTGTAATTGGCAAACATCTACCACGCTGTTTACAATATACTTTCTTAAAGTTCTAGCGTTAGCAGTTTCAGGAGCTCCTAATTCAACGACCTCCACATCATTGATACCAATCTTTTTGATAGGAAATGACTTGTGAGCTGGTGTAGAGTTTAAGTAAAACATAGCTGGGTTTTCAGGGTTTTCACTTGAAAATATTACTTCTTTATTCCCTTTTCCTAAATACAAAGCTTCTTTGTTTTCCAAAACGTAAGCAGTTCCATCTACTGTTACAGTTCCTGTACCTCCGATGTTGATGATTCCCATTTCTCTTCTCTCCAAGAAATAAGAAGCCTTTAAGTCTTCAGTAGTTTCAAGTGTCAATGATGTTTTTGCAGGAACAGCACTTCCAACCATAAATCTATCGTAGTGAGTGTAAATAAAAGTAATTACATCTTGCGTCATTAAATTGTCGATCAAGAATTCTTTTCTCAAACGAGCTGTATCATAATTCTTAACATCTGCAGGTGATGCAGCATATCTTACTTCATTTTGTGTTGCCATATTTTAGTCTTTTATTTTATTTTTTTTAGAGAAAAAAGTGGATTTTTTCACCGTAAATATACTACAAATATATATAAATACAATCGATTGTATTTTATTTTTTATATTTGACTAATCTTAAATAAGCCAAGATAATGGTGGTTTATATTTTTCATCCCTTGAAAGAACCACCAATGAGGCTTTATAAAAGAAGGTAAGAATGAATAAAATAACGATACATGATCTTGCGCGAGAATTAGGTATAGATAGTTCTACAGTATCAAGGGCGCTCAACGGTAGTTCTAGAGTGGCTCAAAAGACGAAGGAGAAAATTGTAGCAAAAGCCAAGGAGTTGGGATATCAAAAAAATGACTTAGCTTCTAACTTACGAAAGAATAAAACCAATGTGATTGGTGTTGTTGTTCCTAGAATATCTCGTCACTTTTTCTCTTCAGCCATATCTGGAATTGAAGAGCGCGCTTATAAAGAAGGATACAGTGTGGTGATTTGTCAATCTTTGGAAACTTTAGAGAAAGAGGAGAAAATTATTGCAAATCTATTGTCCAATAGGGTAGATGGAGTATTGATTTCTGTATCTATGGAGACAGAAAATTACTCACATTTACAAAGTTTAAAGGACAGGGGAATTCCTTATGTAGTTTTTGATAGGCATTGTGAAATTGAGGAAAATAGCAACGTACTAATTGATGATTTTAAAGGTGGTTTTGATGCTACAGAACATCTTATTGAAAATGGTTGTAAAAATATTGTGCATTTTTCGGGCCCTCAAAACTTGATGATTTATAAAAATAGGTTAGAAGGCTATAAAGCAGCGCTTCAAAAGCATAACATTCCATTTAAACATGAATATGTATTAGGTTCTAGTTTGATGGAACAAGACGGGATTGAAAATGCAAAAAAACTACTTTCTTTTAAAAATAAAATTGATGGTGTGTTTTCTTCAAATGATGTAGCTGCTATTGGAGCTATTAAATTTTTTAAAGAACAAAGAATCAATATACCTGAGGATATTGCTATTGTTGGGTTTAGTAACGAATCTATCTCTGCTGTGATTGATCCACCTTTGAGTACAGTCAATCAATCGGGTTTTGAAATAGGTACTACTGCAACTCAGTTATTGCTATCACAAATCGAAAGTGATGCAACTGTAAAAAAGAATAAAACGATTGTACTAACCCCAGAATTGCTAACACGTAAATCATCTAATAGATTGTCTTAACGCATGTAAAAATAGTATATTTACCTTCGTATAAACGTTTAAAAAACTTTTCATTTATGAAATTAAGCCATCCTATATTGTTTTTTACAATAGCTATTTCTTCACTGATTTATGGTCAAGAAAATATAAATGAGAAGTTTAAGTTCAAATACCTGTCAATTACAGATGGATTGTCTCAGAGTTCAGTGCTGTCAATATTACAGGACAGTGCTGGTTTTATGTGGTTTGGAACTCGTGATGGTTTAAATAAATTCGACGGTCATTCTTTCAAGATCTACAGACATAACTCCCAAAATTATGAGGGCATAAGTAATAGTTTTATAAAGTCTATGATTGAGGATTCTGAAGGGAACCTTTGGGTTGGTACAATGAATGGTTTGAATAAATACATTCCTTCAAAGGACACATTTGAAAAATTTGAATTGGCAACAAATGATTACGGAATATCCAATCATGAGATTTGGGATATTATCCAAGTAGAGGATGGTTTTCTTTGGTTAGGAACTAATTATGGATTGGAAAAGTTTGATATGACCACTGGAAATACCAAAAGGTATCTCTCAGACAAGACTTCCAACAGTATTTCTTCCAATGAGATTCGCTCTTTTATGAAAGATGATAAAGGATTGGTCTGGATTTGCACAACTTCAAAAATTGATGTACTGAATACAAAGACAAATTCCTATGAACACTATGAGTATCCATTAGGTGCTTTTAAAGAGGAAAGTTCTAGTTATAAGCCCTATTTGTACCAAGATAAACAAGGAGATATCTGGTTAGGCTATAAAAATGGTCTTTATATACTGAACAGACAAATAGGTCTGTTTGAAAAGTTTCAAATATCTGATGGTAGCATATCAAAAATAAATGACGAGGTAAGAACGATAGTTCAAGATCGTCTCGGGAAACTCTGGGTGGGAACCTACAATGGTGGTTATGTTATTGACAAAACTTCTGCATCTATTGTTCACTTTCAGCACGATAAAAATGATATTAAAGCACTCAGTCAAAATTCTATATATGATATTATCGAAGATACTAAAGGAGATATGTGGATTGGAACCTATGCTGGAGGTGTCAATTACTTCGATAGAAGCTATGATGTGTTTAAACATTTTTCAGTGGGCAATAACACTTCAAGACTGAATTATAAAGTAGTCAGTGCCATTGTAGAAGATGAGAATAGAAATTTGTGGATTGGTACCGAAGGAGGTGGACTAAATTTTTACGATCATAAAACAGGTTTGTTCAGGTATTACAAGCATAAAGATTTTAATTCTACTAGCTTGAGCAATGACAATGTAAAAACTATACTGAAAACAAAAAAAGGGAATTTATGGATAGGGACACATGATGGAGGTCTCAACTTTTGTAATCCAAGAAAAAAGCCAATCGTTTTTAAGTCTTATAAAAATGATGTTAACGATGCTGGTAGTTTGAATAACAACCGTGTTATTTCCATTTTAGAGGACCACAAGACAAATATTTGGATTGGAACCTCTGGTGGGGGATTTAGTATGTTTGATTCAAAGACCCAAATATTTTTAAAAATTCAAGATCCTCTCAATTTAGTTGGTAATTATGTGCATTGTATTGTCAAAACCTCCGACAAGAATACGATACTCATTGGTGGTGAAAAAGGGTTGGCTAAATTGAATATCAATACTAAGAAATTAAAAGCTATTCATTACAAAGAGGTTAGCGATGCCTATAGTACTAATGCCGTTTTTTGTGCTTTTGAGGATGCGAACAAAAACATTTGGATTGGAACGGAAGGAGATGGTTTGTATTGTTACAAATCAGACATACAAAAAAGTATACGCTACGGGGTGTCAAATGGTTTGACAAATGAGGTGATTTACAGTATTCTGCCAGAGGAAACCAACAAACTTTGGTTGAGTACAAATCATGGTTTGAGCCGATTTGACCTACAAAAAAATAAATTTAAAAATTTTGATGTCAAAGATGGTTTGATCAATGGTGAATTCAACAACGGTGCTCGTATTCGTTTGTCAAATGGAACATATATGTTTGGTGGAACAAATGGAATTGACTTTTTCGATTCTCAGAATATCGAAAAAAATTCTTTTGTTCCTCCTGTATCTATAACTTCTGTTTATGTAGATAATGAAGAAGTTAGTTTGTCTAAGGATAGCGTAAAGGAGATAGTGGTTGATTATGACCAAAATGTTTTTACGTTTCATTTTATAGCGTTGAATTATACACAACCTACTAAAAACAAATACGCATACAAGTTAGACGGTTTTAATACAGATTGGAATTACATTGGAAATAATAAATCTGCTACTTACACGAACTTAGATGCAGGAAGTTATACTTTTCAAGTCAAAGCATCAAACAATGATGATGTTTGGAACGAAGAAGGAGTAGCAGTGTCTGTTCTTGTATTGCCTGCTCCATGGAAGACATGGTGGGCATATATTTTATATGTTTCATTTGGCTTTGTGGGGTTTTATTTTGTTACAAAGTTTTCTATCATACGCATTAATGAGAAAAACGAACTCAGACAAGAACGTATTGAAAAGGAGCGAATGGAGGAGGTAAATCAGATGAAATTGAAACTTTTTACGAATATTTCTCACGATTTTAGAACCCCTTTGACATTAATCATAGGTCCTTTAGAGCGTATGCTTGCTGATAAGCTTGGAGACAAATTTATTCAAGAACAGCATGGAATTATGTATAGAAATGCAAGTGCTCTTCTTCAGTTAATCAACCAGCTACTCGATTTTAGGAAAAGCGAATCAGGAAAGCTAAAACTAAATGCTTCAAAAGGAAATATTGTACCTTTTATTGAAGATGTAAAATTGTCTTTTGAAGAATTAGCAAAGGTTAGAAATATCAATTATAATTTTAAAACATCAAATAAAAGTATTGATCTTTGGTTTGATAAGGTCAATTTGAAAAAAGTGGTGTTCAATCTATTGTCAAATGCATTTAAATTTACGCAAGATGGAGGTAAAATTTCCATTAAAATTAGTGTCAGTGAAAAGAAACGCCCCCTTCAATCCAATACTAAGTTTCTAAAAATAGTTGTTAAAGACAATGGAAAGGGAATTCCAGAAAAAAATATCAAAGCAGTTTTTGAACGTTATTATCAATTGGGAGAAGACGAAAATACTCGTGGAGGATCTGGAATAGGTTTGTCACTCTGTAAAAACTTAGTAAAGTTGCATCATGGAACTATTAAGGTAAAGAGTCAAGAGGGGGTAGGTACTTCTTTTATAGTCTTATTGCCATTTGGTAATAAGCATTTGAGCAAGCAAGAAATAATTCCAGAAACGTTTGATACAAAAGATGAAAAAGTGGGGGAATCACCATTTGTATACAATAAAGAACTTTTACAAAACCATGAACAGATAGTGCAAGAAGACCAAATTGATAGTAACTTGGATGCTTCTAGGCCAACACTTTTGTTGGTTGATGATAATTCTGAGGTACGTTCTTTTATAAAATTAATTTTTAAAGAGAAACACAATGTTCTTGAAGCAGAGAACGGAAGTATAGCGCTAACTATTGCAAAAGACAAGGATATTGATTTAATCATTAGTGATGTGATGATGCCCATCATGGACGGTGTCGAATTGTGTAAACGTATAAAATCTGATATCATAACAAGTCATATTCCTGTTATATTACTCACGGCAAAAACATCTGAAGATGCCCAAAAGCAAGGGTTTACTTTTGGTGCTGATGCCTATATTACAAAACCTTTTGACGCTGCAGTATTAGAATTACGAGTGCTCAATCTATTAAAGTCTAGGTCCAAACTCAATGAAAAATTACGAAAAGATATCATCATGCAACCCAAAGAACTAAATGTTACTTCTGCAGATGAGATTTTTTTACAAAAGGCAATTGATTTGGTAGAAGACAATTTGTCAAATTATGATTTTTCGGTAAATGATTTTATTAACCTGATGGGTGTAAGTAGATCAGTTTTGTATAGAAAATTAAAAGCACTTACCAATCAATCTCTTACGGAGTTTATTCGAACGATAAAGTTAAAAAGAGCTGCCCAGCTACTTATAAAGTCTCAAATGAATATCTCTGAAATTGCATTTAGTTTAGGCTTTAATGATTTAAAGCACTTTCGAAAATCTTTTCAAAAACTGTTTGATGAATTGCCCTCAGAATACAGAAAAAATAATGGTTTAGAA
>JBMZVD010000090.1:0-8064 GCA_049625305.1 Flavicella sp. | reverse complement strand
TTTAAAGATTTAGTAATTTCAGCTTCTTTTTTTTCTTTTATTTGAGCTGATTCATTACTGACAAAAAAAACGCTTACCAAAAATACAATACAATAAAATAATTTCATTCTCTTAAAATTTACGAAAGCAAAACTAGAAAGAGAATGAAATTTATAGGTTACCTTAGTGTTAAGAAATTGTTTTTAATTCCTTGGTAAGAGAAGTTTTCTTTTTCTGAATCAACTCGTTGTCTTGTTTTTTGTTGAAAATACTCGTGTAACCGCAGTCGCTACCATAACGTTTTGAACCACAAGAAGTAAGTGAAACTGTAAAAATAAATGTAGCAATAATTAAAACTGTTTTCATATATGTTTTTTTTATCTTTTCTATGATTGCAAATGTATTATTTTTTTTTATATGTTGTGTCAATTAAGATTTCCAATTTTCAATCCAATTACACATAACCTCTACCCAGTCATCATTGTCATTCATACACGGGATATGTTTGTAGTTTTTACCACCACCTTCAATAAACTGTTCTTCTCCTTCCATAGCTATTTCTTCTAACGTTTCAAGACAGTCTGAAACGAAGGCAGGAGTAATGACAGCTAAGTTTTTTTTGTTTTCCTCTTGCGGTAATCTTTCAAATTCAAAATCAGTATATGGTTTTAGCCAAGGATCTCTTCCCAAACGAGATTGAAATGAATTGCTATAGGTTCCCTCTTTTAATTGTAGTTCTTTTGCAATCTCTTTGGTAGTCTCAAAACATTGATGTCTGTAACAAGTTTCGTGTGCTTTAGATGGAGTATCACAGCAAGAACCATCCATTTTACAGTGAGATTTTGTTGTGTCTGATTTTCTGATATGTCTTTCAGGAATACCATGATAAGAAAATAATATATGATCGTATTGAAATTCTTTCAAATGATTTTTTATGTTGGAAGCCATAGCTTTTATGTAATCAGGTTTGTTGTAAAACGCTGGAAGCACTTCAGTTTGTATGTTTGGAAAGTGTTTTTTTTGTACATCAAACGCTTTTTCAACAACGGTTTCAAAAGAAGACATGGCGTAATGTGGGTACAGAGGTACAAGAAGTACTTCAGTTACTCCGTGTGACATGAGTTCTTCGTATCCTTTTTTGATACTCATTGATCCATAACGCATCCCAAGTGCAACTGGAATATCTGTTTTTTCTTTCACTTTTTTGTGAAACCTCTCGGAGAGAATAATTAGAGGAGATCCTTCGTCCCACCAAATTTTTTGGTAAGCTTCAGCTGATTTTTTCGGACGCGTATTCAAAATAATTCCCTTCACGAGAAGAGCTCTCAGAAGATAAGGAACATCAATGACTCTTTCATCCATTAAAAATTCATTTAAATATCTTTTTACATCTTTAGGTTCTGGGCTATCTGGAGAACCTAAGTTTACGAGTAGTACACCTTTCATTAGTCGTTTTCTTGTTTTGTAAATTGTTTGGGAGTAATTCCGAATTTCTTTTTAAATGCTGCTATAAAATGGCTTGAAGTACTGTATCCTACGAGTATTCCTATTTCAGATACATTTAATTTATTCTCTTCTAACAGCTTTTTTGAGTAATCTAATTTATAATTCAATAAAAAAGTAAAAACAGGGGCTCCGTAAAATTCTTTGAATCCCATTTTTAGTTTTTTAAGGTTTAATCCTACAGTTTTTGAAAGCTCTTCTAAACTAGGAGGATTTGCCATATTTTTTATAATAATATCTTTTGCCTGTTTGATTTGAGAAATGGTTTCCTCATTGGCTATAAAAGGACAGTGGTCAGAATCTGAAGTTTCAGTTATCGTAAAGTATAAGCTTAATAATTCATAAATTTTTCCTTTTGTATAGAGTGATTTTAAAGATCCTTGAAGATTTTTGTAAACAATTTGGTTGAGGATGTTTTTAATTGCCGGGCTGATTGCTTTTTCTTCAATTACAGGTCTCCCTCCCTTAAACGTGTTAAAGTTAAACGAATAATCGCCTTCGTGATTAAATAGGGAGTGAAAGTAAGGTACGGAAATTAAGAGAACTATTGCTTTTCCTTCGGGTGGAAGTGTAAACAAAAGATTGGTTTGTTCTTCTTTAAAATAAATGAGTCCGGAGTCTTCAGGGGAAATTTGAATTGCACAGTGCGGCATATTAAATGCAATCTTGACCTTTTCTTTCAAACTAAAATACAATTGAATGTAATTGTCATCTAAAACATGCTTTCTATGCACGATTTCTTCTGTGTCATTATGTATTTTTAAAAGGGTAAAAGTGTCTTTGTCTGAAAAAACTTCAATCGAACTTTTGTCGATGTTTTTAAAATGTGATATGTCAAAATTCATATTTCTAAAATCATATATCAGGTTACAAAAATAAGCTATTATCTACTGAATACAATTCTTTTCAATAGGATATTTTAATTTTTTTGATTTTTTTAAATTGTTCTATTTTACTGATGTTTTATGTTTATTTTGTTCTAAATAAGTGAGTTAGTGTTGTTTAGAATAGGTCTAAATTAGGTTCTTGTATCTGATTGCGTTATTTTAAGTCCTTTTGGCGATGTTTTTATCTAAAGTTTGGTAGTACTTTTGTCGATGTTTTTAGAAAGGTGTTTTTTTTAACCTTACAAATATCAGTTTTAGTTTGATTGATGTTTCTAAATCAAATTAATGAATTGTTAATTTCATGAACAACGAAATCAAAGGAAGTAAGTTATACAATGTTGGCTTGAGCTACAAAAAGGCAGACGTGAAAACACGTAGTGATTTCAGTATCTCAAAAGAAAACCAAGTTTTATTGCTTGAAGAAGCCAATGAAAAGGGGATTGATGGTTTGTTTGTTTTGTCTACTTGCAATAGAACAGAAATTACAGGTTTTGCGAATCATCCATATGAGTTGATTTCATTGTTGTGTAAATATTCAAATGGATCAGTTGAAGATTTTGTAAACGTTTCCAATGTATATAAAAATAATGAAGCCATAAGTCATCTTTTCAAGATAGCAACTGGTTTAGACAGTCAAATTTTAGGGGACTACGAAATTGTAAGTCAACTTAAAATGGCTTTTAAGTTGGCTAAAAATCACAAAACAGTCAATGCTTACATGGAGCGTTTAATGAATTCCGTGTTGCAAGCAAGTAAAAAAGTAAAGAATACAACGAAGTTAAGTTCAGGTACCACCTCCGTATCTTATGCAGCCATACAATATTTAATGGATACTCTGCCTGATTTTGAGTCCAGAAACATCTTAGTCTACGGTTTGGGTGACATAGGTAAAAATACTTGCAAAAATTTGTTGGAATACACCAATTCAAAACATGTTACTCTAATCAATAGAACGGCTTCAAAAGCTGCTGATTTTGTCAAAGAACATTCTGGGATTCGTCAAGGGTTTTTGGATAACTTAACAGAAGAGATAGACAATTCTGATATTGTAATTGTCTCTACTGGTGCCGAAATTCCTACCATTACTAAAGAGCATGTGAAATCGGGTAAGGAATTGGTAATATTGGATTTGTCAATGCCTGAAAATGTTGATTATTCATTGGCAGCACTAGACAATGTAACTTTAATAAACATTGATGAGCTTTCAAAAATTACCGATAAGACAATTGCTGAGCGTCAAAAAGAAATTCCAAAAGCCGAAACAATTATCGAAACATATAAGGCTGAGTTTAAAGAATGGTTAGACCATCGTAAGTTTACACCGGCCGTAAATTCTCTCAAAGAGTCGCTTCAAATAATTCAAGCGGATGAGATTAAGTTTCAAAGTAAAAAAATCAAAGACTTTAATACTGCTCATGCTGAAGTTGTAACTTCAAGAATGATTCAAAAGATTACAACTCAGTTTGTGAAACATCTCAAAGCCCAAGATACATCCGTAAATCAAAGTATAGATGTAATCACAAAAATGTTTGAATTTAAAGAGAATGATAAGTAAACTATAAGTCAACGTAGTTTTATTTTAAATCTACAAATATTTATCCCTATGAATACACCCATAAGAATCGGTACTAGAAACAGTGAATTGGCATTGTGGCAAGCACATCTTGTACAAGACCAATTAGAAAACCTTGGGTATGCAACAAGTATTGTTGAAATTTCTTCTACTGGTGATGAAATATTGGACACACCACTTCATAAAATAGGGGGGATGGGGTTGTTTACAAAAACACTAGACCTTGCTATGTTACAGGGTAAAATTGATATTGCTGTTCATTCTCTTAAGGATGTTCCTACAGATCTTCCAGAAACTATTGTACAAGCAGCTGTTTTAGAACGAGCCGAACTACAAGATGTCTTGATTCATAAAGGTGATTTAAATTTTTTAAATGAATCTGATAGTCTTATAGCTACAGGAAGTTTAAGGCGTAAAGCGCAGTGGCTAAATAGATACCCAAATCATAAAGTAACTGACCTTAGGGGGAATGTGAATACTCGCTTACAAAAATTAAATGATAATGCATGGAACGGGGCGATATTTGCTATGGCAGGTCTGCAAAGGATAAAACTACTTCCTAAAAATCATACCGTTCTCGATTGGATGATTCCAGCACCAGCCCAAGGGGCAATTATGGTAACTGCATTGGAAAATAAAAAAGATGTCTTAGAAGCCTGTGAACAATTAAATCACAGAGAAACCGAAATTGCCGTAGGAGTTGAAAGACAATTTATGAAAATACTTGAAGGAGGTTGTACTGCACCTATAGGTGGTAAAGCCATAATTAAAGAAGGCGTGATTTACTTCAAAGGAATTCTGAGTGCTTTGGACGGTAGTGAAAAAATCGAAATAGAGAAGACAACGTCATTGTCGAATTACATAGATTTTGGGAAACAGTGCGCATTGCAAGTATTGAAAGATGGAGGTAAAGAGCTTATGCAAGCTATAAAAAGTGAAATGAAAGGTTAAAGATGAAGCCCTCGATTAAAATCTTAAGTACAAAGTTGTTATCTGAAGCTGAAAAATTACCGCTTTTGTCTTATGATTATACAGAGAAAGCTTTCATAACAATCTCTTTAAAAAGAGATGTTCTTGTTGAAGAAACTATTGATTATGCTGTATTTACCAGTCAAAATGCTGTAAAATCGGTTTTTAACGCCTCTAAAAATAACACTAAATATTTTAAAAAAGTGTTTTGTGTTGGGCATAAAACAGCACAATTGTTGAAAACATTCAATATCGAAAGTAGTATTGTTTGTTTGAATGCTACAGAACTTGCAAAAGCCTTGATTGAGATGGTTAGTTCATCAAGTACAATTACTTTTTTTTGTGGAAATCTTCGCAGGGATGAGTTGCCTAATTTGTTACGTGAGCACCAAATTGAAGTAAGAGAACTAGAGGTTTATACAACTGAGTTAAATAGTATGCATATGGATGAAACATATGATGCGGTTTTGTTCTTTAGTCCTTCTGCTGTTAAAAGTTATGTGAAATCAGGTAATGATGTGCAAACATTAGCATTGTGTATTGGAAACACTACCGCAGTAGCGGCTATTATGGAATTTGAAAATGTATATGTAGCAGAAACACCTACTACGGAGTCAGTTCTTGAATTATTGAGTGAGGTATTGCCAAAAGTTAAAAGACTAGATTCTTAAAAATATAAAATAATGCATAGAACACGTAGATTAAGAAAAAGAGAAGGAATAAGAAGATTGGTTAGAGAAAACCATTTGACTATCGACGATTTGATATACCCATTATTTGTAGAGGAAGGAGTTGATATCGAAAAAAATATTGAATCCATGCCGGGCATCAAAAGATTTTCGTTGGATCGAATTCACAAAGAATTGGATGAAGTTGTTGCTTTACAAATACCTGCAGTCATTTTATTTGGTATTCCAGAAAAAAAGGATTGTTCAGGAACTGAAACATGGAATGACGAAGGAATCATGCAACAAGCGATTCGCTATATCAAAAAGAATTATCCTTCATTATACGTGATTACTGATGTATGTTTTTGTGAATATACAGATCACGGTCACTGTGGTGTACTTTATGACAATGACGTGGACAACGATGCGACGCTTGTAAATCTTGCCAAACAAGTCATTTCTCATGCCAAGGCAGGAGTAGATATGGTTGCACCCTCAGGCATGATGGATGGGACAATAGCTACTATACGTGAAGCCTTGGACAGTACAGGGTATTACAACCTGCCAATTATGGGATATTCAGTAAAATATGCTTCCGCTTTTTATGGCCCTTTTAGAGATGCTGCAGATTCATCGCCTACTTTTGGCGACCGACGTACGTATCAGATGGATCCCGCGAATCGAGATGAAGGCTTAAGAGAAGCAGCTTTTGACGATGAGGAAGGAGCAGATATTTTGATGGTCAAACCCGCATTGTCTTATCTAGATATTATTAGAGATTTAAAAAACACATATGACAGGCCAATTGCTTGTTACAATGTGAGTGGTGAGTATGCTATGGTCAAAGCTGCAGCTGAAAAGGGATGGATAGACGGCGAACGTGTTATGATGGAATCCCTTTTGTCCATGAAACGTGCTGGCGCTGACATCATAATAACATATTTCGCAAAAGAAGTAGCAAAAATATTGAAGAATAAATAGACTTACTTAGTGTCTAAATCATACATATCCTAATTGAAGAGGAACTAAAGAACAAATTATGAAATTCAAACAGTCAGAAAAATTATACAATAGAGGTTTAAATCACTTGGTCGGTGCCGTAAATTCTCCAGTAAGGGCTTTTGCATCAGTAGGAGGTAACCCTTTATTCATTGACAAAGCCAAAGGGAGTAAAATAAAAGACGTTGATGGTAACAAATATATAGACATGGTCTTGTCTTATGGTCCCATGATTTTAGGGCATCGCAATAAAAAAGTTGAAAAATCGATTGCCAAAGCCCTTAAAAATGGCTATTCTTTTGGTGCGTCTACGAATGCAGAAATTAAACTTGCTAAAATCGTCTGCGACGCCTTTCCTGGTATGGATAAAGTACGTTTTGTAAATTCAGGTACGGAAGCTGTACTGAGTGCCATACGTTTGGCAAGAGCACATACTGGAAAAAATAAAATAGTAAAATTTTCGGGATGTTATCACGGACATATGGATGCGATGTTGGTAGCTGCTGGTTCTGGATTGGCAACGCTTAGTTTACCAGGATCTCAGGGTGTACCTGATGCTGCCGTTCAAAATACATTAATAGCGGAATACAATAATTTGGCCTCTGTAGAAAAGCACATCGCTGATCACGAGGATATTGCCGCTGTGATTTTAGAACCAGTTACAGGAAATATGGGGGTAGTTCAGCCTAGTGAGGATTTTATAAAAGGTCTACGTCAGTTGACGAAAGAAAAGGGAATTCTATTGATCTGTGACGAAGTAATGACTGGATTTCGCTCCCACTTTGGAGGTGCACAAGAACTGATAGGTATACAAGCAGATATTACTTGTTTGGGTAAAGTTATTGGTGGAGGGTTTCCTGTAGGAGCTTATGGAGCATCGAATGAAATCATGCAAAATGTAGCACCCTTAGGAGGTATGTATCAAGCAGGAACTCTCTCAGGGAATCCAATTGCTATGGCTGCTGGTATTTCAACGTTAACGGAGTTAAAACGTCAAAATCCATATGCTTATTTTGAAGAAATAGGTGCTAAAATAGAAAATATTTTATTGGTTGCTGCTGCAAAACATAAGGTGGCATTGACTGTGAATAGATTTGGTTCCATGATGAATCCTTTCTTTTCTAAAGAAGAAATCAAAGATTTTAAAGATGCACAAACCTGTGATACGGATAAATTTGCCACTTTTTTCTGGACGATGATTGAAAATGGTGTGTTTTTACCACCTTCTCAATACGAATCTTGGTTTTTATGCTCTGTATTAAGTCCCTCTGACCTGAAAAAGTTCGAAAATGCAGTCGAAAAGGCAATGGAAGCAGTCTCACAAAAACAGTAAATAAAATACAATCAAAGGAACTGAAAACAATACATTTCAGAGACAGTATATATCTAATAAAATGATAAAAAACGATTTATATTTAAGAGCATTGAAAGGAGAGGTAGTCGAAAGGCCTCCAGTATGGATGATGCGACAGGCAGGGAGATATCT
>JBMZVD010000089.1:0-8093 GCA_049625305.1 Flavicella sp. | reverse complement strand
TTTTACTTGAATTGCTTCTTGCAAATTTTGAATGACTTCTAAGGATTTAACAACTTGTATTTTACCCGCCTCATATTCCTTTTGCTTCAAAACAATTTCATCCTCGGAAAGTAGAGTAATACTTTGTAGGACCTCGTTTTTAAGTTTTACTTCAGACTCAATACCTTTCTTTTTTTGAAAGACAGCGATTCCAATTTGACGGTATTTTTGGGCTCCAGTCAAAGTTTCCAATAAGTAATTCCTATCTTTTCGACTTGCGTGAATCAACTTACTAAATTGACCTTGAGACAAAACAATTGCCTGAATGAATTGGTCGTATTTCAAACCTATCAATGCGGCATTTTCATCAGGTACATCTGCTCGAGAACTGCTCAATATTTCATATACTTCTCCATTAAGAACCGACAACTCCATTTTGTAATCGTTCAAATTCCCATTTCTATTTTTAGCGATAGACCAATGTGACTGGTATACTTTCCCATTAGATTCATAAGTAACTTCAGCAAAGCAATCCGAAGTATTTCGAGTCATTATTCCGCCATCTACCACAATACTTTTGGAAACTTTTCCATTCAATCGTGGAATTCGACCGAATATGGATAGGCTGATAACATCCAATATAGTTGACTTTCCAGATCCTGTTGGTCCAGTAATGGCAAAGAGACCTGCCTCTTTAAGTATCCCATTATCAAAATCAATTTTGTGTCTCCCTTTAAGAGAGTGAATATTTTCAAATTGTAATTGTAATAACTTCATCCTACAGGTTTAAATCTTGTAATAATTCTCGAAATGCGTTTGTAAACTCCTCTTTTTCTTTTTCTTCAAGCTGTAAATCTAGGTCCAATTTTTTTTGAAATAGTTCCAATGGTTTTAGGTCTTCTAAGTCAGAAAAAGTATCCACAATAGCACCACTACCTTGCTGCATCTTTTCAAATTGTAATTTCGACTTCACTACTTTCAAATCCGGACTTTCAAACTCTTGAATGCGCTGTTGGAATTGTTCAAAAGAATTCAAAGTCTCCATTGGCTCAGTCACTTGCACCTCTACCAATGCTGGGAGCTCTCGAGATTTGGTGTAATTTTCGAGTTGGTTTGCAACTGAATCTAAAGTACCTTCAAAAAGTAACACCTCTCTAAACTTAGGTACTTTTACAATTTTTGTCTCGACATTTCCTTTAGATATCTCAACGATATTGACCTGTTTTATATCTTCTTTCTCGCTGAAACTCAATGAAATTGGAGAACCACAATAATGTACATTGGACTCTTTGGCTACTTTGTAGGGTTTGTGAATGTGCCCTAAGGCAACATAGTCAGGAATTCCTTGAAAAATACTAGCTTCTATACCTGCTTGATTTCCTATTTGAATATCTCTTTCACTCTCAGAAACAGCTACTCCATGTATGTACAAATGTCCCATAACTAGAAAGGGGAGCCCGCTGTATCTCTTCTTATAGATGTTATTTACTTCTTCAAAATAACGATGCAAGCCTGTTTTGATTTGAGTAATCTTATCACTGTAAGATTCACCAGCAACAGAAGCTCTAATATCACGATCCTTTAAAAAAGGAACAGCTGCAACTATCAGCTCCTCATCTTTTACTTTTACGGGTACAAATAGATTCGTTTTGTCTTTGACAGCTCCACCGACAACGGTTATGTCCATCGCTTTCAACAAGTCTTTAGGTGCATTGAGTACTGCCGCAGAATCGTGATTCCCACCAGTGAGAATAACTTTACACTTACCACGCACTGAAACCAAAAAACTATAGTACATCCTTAGGGAAGCCTGAGATGGGTTGGCTTGGTCAAAAATATCTCCAGAGACTAATAATAAGTCAATTTGCTCTTTTTCTAAGGTTTCCAACAGCCAATGAAAGAACAAAGAAATCTCTTGATTCAAATCTTCTTTGTGTAATTGTTTGCCGATATGCCAATCGGAAGTATGCAGTACTTTCATATATTTATATCTTTTATGGAGCGTTTCAATAAAGTACAAATATGGCAACTTTCTATGCCAATTACTGTCCTTGTAAAAATTATATTTGAGGTAATTTAATACTTAGTAGCAATCTCTCGGTACAAATTACGCAATTCAGATCTTAAAGATTGAGGCGCAAGAACTTCCACCATGTTTCCCATTTTTAATATGTGGGATCGCAATTCATGGTTGATAAATACGTAAAGTGACACCTTAAACCCCTTATTTCCTTCTGGTTCAATGATTTGACTTGAATGCAAAGGCAGACTCTCAAGATATTTTTTTTGTAAAGGTGACACGAGGAGCTCTACCTTTTCAACCTTAAAATCTTTCAGACTCCCTTTGTCTACTCCAATGATGGAATCAAATGCGATTAATTGTTCACGATATCTCGAACTGTCTAGCGAAGGCTTATCCAAAATCACAACCTCGTCCATACGATCCAATCCAAATACACGAAGCTCTTTCGCTGCTTTGTTATCTTGAACCTGAACCCCTACAAGATACCATCGGTTTTCATACTCTTTTAAAAGCATCGGACTTATTACATGTTCTCTGATTGTGTTTTTGGCATAATTTCTATGTTGAAAACGAATCAAGTGTTGTGTATTGAGCGCTTTGATCAAGACTTCAAAATTAGCAATGCCCGAAAAATCATGGGAAGATTGAAAAGACACATACTTAAAATCTGATTTTTGCTGTAGTTCTTGTCCCATAACTTGTGAAAGTGTCAACATATCCAAAAATCTAAAGAGGGCTTTGTTCTCCGTGCTTTCCGCTTGTACTATAAAATACCCTTTGCGTTGTCTGCAATAACTGATATCAATTCCAAAATCAGCACTGATTGTTGCAAAATAACGCGAAAGAGTTCGCTCCGAAACCACAATGTCTTTGTCAGTAAGTCTTTGTATGATATTTTGTTTGCTGAGATAAGGACATGCCTTTAAGAGCTGTAATACCTCATGATGGTTTTTAGTCAAGTAGTGGGTTTGCATAGATTTATTATACTATTTTATAATTGCAAAATAAGAATTCTCGACGAGCTTGAACTAAAAATGTAAAAAAGTCACCATTATTAATCACAGCTAAGATTATAAATATCAGACCATGATTGAATGTGAAAATTCTTCCAATATTTAGTATGTCAATGTGGTTGTAAATTAAATTTTGAAGTGCACAATAAATCTTAAGATTCCTATTGTTTCTTTTATGATTTTAGTCATTTGAAAAAACAAAAGAAATACTAGTCTCCTTTTGCACAACCTCCATTTTGAATCTCCTCTAAAGATGGATTGTAAGTATTGAATTCTATAGTAGTATTTCCTGTGATTTCAACTCTCTGCAAAGCACAAAAATCGGTAAGACTCTTGTTGTATGTAACATCTAGATTGACTATCTGTTGAATGCTATCTAACCCTTTTAAGGAAAATAAATTGGCGCAGCTTTTAATAATTAGATCCCCTCCAATAGTTGTTAAATTTTGGAAGCCTTCAACTGAAATTAAGGAGTACGTTTCATATAAATCTAGATTCCCTCCAATAGATTGAAGACTTGTGAAATTAGGCAAATAAACCAAACTAAAATTTTTGTAAAAACGCATATTACCCCCAATTTCTTTAAGCGAGTTAAATCCAGTAATCGTCTTTACATTATAGCCTATATCAATAAGAAAATCCTCCCCAATAGTTTCCAAATTCTCAAGACCTGAAAGATTAACAATAGGACTCTCTCCATTGATATGAAAGGAACCTCCAATAGTTTTTAGATTATCTAATCCCTTTACTGAAACTAAATTCTCATTGAATCCTATGAACAAATCTCCTCCAACTTTTTCTAAACTTTCTAAGTCAGATAGATCTGTAATGGACATGGACTCAATATGAAGATCTCCTTCGACTTCATTAACATTTAATGCAGTAAAATCTGCTAGTTCATCATCACTAGATAAATAAATATCGATATTTAAAACTACAGGAGAATTCTGAGGTTCATCTTTTGAATCACACGAAAAAACAATCAATAGAAGGAGTGGTAAAAAATAGGTTAAGTATATTTTTTTCATGGTATTTTTATTGACAATTAAAATCTTTTTCTAAAAACGTAAAACAACTTTTAAGACATTAAAAAAAGTCAATTCCAAATCTATATCATTTATCTAAAGCGATAACGAATCAATCCTGTAATTTAAACCAAAAAGGAACTTGTGTCAAGTTTTAATTTATTCTTGTGTAGAATCTGAGATAAAATTCAAAATTTGATTTGAATTGGTCTTTAGGTTTGTTAGCATTTCTCGTATCTGATTGCTTTGTACGTTTTTGGCAAAATCAGATATATCACTGTGGTGTATTACTTTTCCTTTGTTCAGTAGGATAATTTCATCAGCTATATCAATGGCGTCACAAATATCATGAGTAATAAATAGCATTGAAGTATTTACCTTTCGAATGATGTTACGAATATCTTTGCGAAGTTTTCCTTTTAAATCGGCATCAAGATTGCTAAAAGGTTCATCCAACAACAACAATTCGGGGTGTAAAGCTAGAGTTCTCGCCAAAGCGACACGTTGTTGCTGACCTCCACTTAATTGTCCCGGATATACATCGGCATAACCTTCCAATTCGATCAGTGACAACAGTGTATTCAGTCGTTCTTTTTTGTTTGATTTCAAACCAAAAACAATGTTCTGAGCCACTGTTAAATGTGGAAATAGCGCATAGTCTTGAAATACAAAACCTACATTTCGATCTTGGGGAGCTGTCATTATACTGTCACTGCTCACTAATTTGTTCTTGATAGATACAGTACCGCTATTAGAACGTTCTAGACCTGCAATCAAACGTAATAAAGTAGACTTTCCACTTCCACTCTCTCCTACAACAGCACATATTTTACCCTTTTGCAAGGTAAAACTGCAATCTGAAAGTGCATATTTTTTCCCATCATAAGATTTTGAAAGACCGACTATTTCTAAAATGTTCATCGCTTTGTTTTTAGGTTTTTAAGAGAGGTATTGATGCGGTTACCTCCCCACATCAAAAGTACAATAACCAATACCAATAACAAAGCTGGTAGCGCAGCTTCAGGTACACGTTCGTCATCAGCATAAGCGTAGGCTTGTACAGCAAGTGTTTCTAGGTGATAGGGTTTCAGGATTAAGGTCAAAGGCAATTCTTTTAATATATCTATAAAAACTAGGAGAAAAGCACTTAGCAAAGTGGTTTTAAGCAAAGGAATCTCTATATTAAAAGCTGTTTTCAACTTTGAAATTCCTAGGGTGTAAGATGCTTCGTGCATGTTTTTACCCAATTTCAAAAAATTGGCATCTATAGGGTTGAAAGCCACAGCTAAAAAACGAAAAATATAGGCATACAACAAAATAAACGAACTCCCATAAAACAAATACCCTATTTCTAAATGAAAAGTATTGTTGAAGAAATCAATTACTGTCTGGCTGCTACGAATGACACCAATGCCAATTATAGCTCCTGGAATGACATAACCGACAACCGCTACTTTTTTAAAGTTTGAAAAAGCAGGAAGCCCATTCCAACGGCTTACAAATATCAATAACAAAGCAGTACATACAATCAAAAATGCAGCCGTCAAGGCCAAGCCAAAGCTCTGAGCAGCTACTCCAAATAAGGCAGTATTGAACATGGTCTCAAATGTGATACTAGCCCAATAGAGCAATTGAGAAATCGGCAATATAAAACCTGCTAAAACAGGAATAAAAACAATAATAAAGCATAGGTATTTGGTCCATCCATTCAATGCGATCCGGTTGGTTTCCTCTTGAGTAGGATTGAGCTTTAACGCATAGGATTTATTGCGTCTAAACCAAGTCACAAGGGAATTGATACTAAAAACCATAACCACCAAAATACCCGATAAATATACAGCAGATTGTAAGTCTTCTAAGGCAGTCCAAGTTCTAAAAATACCCGTAGTAAAGGTTTGAATACCGTAATATTTGGCGGCTCCAAAATCATTGAGCACCTCCATAAATACTAAGAATAGTCCACCAATAATAGCGGGTGATGCTAAAGGCAAGGCTACACGAAATACATAGCGCAAGCGAGAAGCTCCCAACAGTGTACTGGCTTCGAACAATTGCTTGGGAAAACTCTTGAACACGCTACGCGTACCTGCATATACGTATGGAAACAATGAAACACTCAAAACCCAAATCAATCCGAAGCGGTTCATCATGTCTACTTTTTGAAAAGGCATTCCTAAACCGTTTAATAGTGGTAATAGAGTTCCTCCATTACCAAAAAGCCCCACATAGGCATAGGCGACTATATAAGAAGGAATCGCTAAAGGTAAGAACAACAACCATTCGAGCTGTTTTCGGAAGGGAAAATCATAATTACAGACAAGCCAAGCACTGACTACACCAAAAACAAAAGTCAAAATCCCTGTACCAAAAAGCAATACTAATGAGTTACTTATGTAATCTCCTAAAAAATGCTTTACAATATGCGCCCACATTTCCCCCTGCCCTTTGAACAAGAATAAAACGATTGCAAATAATGGAATCGCTATTAACAGACCAATGGCCATTGTAAAAAATGACCATTGATTGATGTCTCTTAAAAGATGTTTGATTTTGGTACGCATTGATTCCTAATTCCTTCTTATTTTGCAACGGCTCCTTTATCCCATTGCACTTCATCAAATAGCATTACAGCTACTTTGTTGAGCTCTCCCAATTTAGATAAAGGTAAGTTGTCTTCTTTAAAAATCCCCCATGAGTTCAACAAATCAGAAGCTTTGGCTTCTTTGTTCACAGGATATTCGTAGTTGGCATCTGCAAAAATTTCTTGCACCTCTTTGCTCACTAAATATTCTATGAATTTAATTGCATTTTCTTTGTGCGGTGCGTGTTTAGCAACTCCAATCCCACTTACATTGATATGCGTTCCTCTTCCTTCCTGATTTGGGAAGAACACACTAACTGCATTTCCTGCAGCAACTTCATTATCGTCTTGAGAGTGTAGTAATTTCCCTAAATAATAGGTATTGATCACTGCTAACTTTCCTTCACCAGCCAAAATAGCCTTTACCTGGTCTCTATCGTTTCCTTTTGGAGTTCTTGCAAAGTTTTGTACGAGTTTTGTAGCCCATTTTTTTGCATTTTCAGCACCTTCATTGGCAATGATAGAAGCCATCAAAGATTGGTTGTAAATATTACTTGAAGCACGAATTAACAATTCTCCGTTCCACTTAGGATCTGCCAATGCCGCATATGTAGATAATTCTTCAGGTTGCACCTTTTCTTTGTCATAAACGACAACACGAGCTCTTTTTGTCAATGAAAACCATTGCTTGTCAGTATCCATCAAATGAGCAGGTACGGTAGATGCCAAGACTTCAGAATCCACAGACTGTAACAATCCTTTAGCTTTAGCACGAACCAACCTTCCGGCATCTACGGTCAATAGTAAGTCGGCAGGAGACTGTTTTCCTTCGCTTTGCATTTTTTGAATCAATTCATCAGCACTTGCCTTTACCACATTTACTTTGATACCTGTGGCTTTTTCAAATTTCCCAAAGATTAGCTTGTCAGAATCGTAATGACGATGGGTATAAAGAGTTATTTCCTGTGTTTCATTTTTTTTGTTAACTTCTTTTTTTTTGTTGTCACAAGAGGAAACGAGGACAACGAGTGCTAGTAAAATATAATTTTTTAACATGATTGTTTAATTTTTTGAGTCACAAATATACTTATTTAGAACTTATCTAAATATCTAAATTAGCAATTAATTAAAATTAAATTATAAGATTTGATTCAACTCTATTTTGCGTTTTGTTAACGATTAAGAAATAATTCAAAACCAATGAAGTAAAAGTTGGAATCCTTAAGATCTATATTTTTTTTATACGATATTTTGAATACTTTTACGGTATGGAAAACCTCCCATTCACTCATAGTATGCTAAGAATAAAATGTTTATTATTTGTCATCGTCTTTTTTAAGCTCACTGTAAATGCTCAATTCTACTATTCTAAAACACATTATAAAATTGAAGAAGTTAATTCCTCAACTGGGTTTACACAAAACTCAGTTCCAAACATCTACCAAGACAACGAAGATTATTTGTGGGTTTCA
>JBMZVD010000088.1:0-8156 GCA_049625305.1 Flavicella sp. | reverse complement strand
ACCATCGCACAAGTTGAAGACGCTTGGGTTTATTTTAAAGACAAACCAAACGCAACTTATTATCTAGACAATCCCCTAGAAATGTTAACCCAAAGGTCTTTAGACAGGCGTGATAGACAAGGGATTCAGTTGACTGAAAAGGATGTTCCTTTACATCCAGACTACGTGTCCAACATGGCAAGTATAAACGGAGTTAGTGTGTTGGCAAGATCTAAATGGTTGAATGCAATTCACATCAGAGCAGAGTTATCGATAATTTTCGGCCTTCTTTCTGAAAATGGTGTGCAACGAATCGAATTTGCCAATAAAGACTATCCGGACCAGGTTAATAAAATAAACCTAAAAACACGCAATAAGTTTGAAAATGAGATAGTCAATAGTTCCAGTGAAAACAATTCTCTTTTGACAACAGATACACAAATTGAAATGCTTCATGGAGATTTTTTACATGACAAACAACTCTATGGAGAAAACATGCACATGGCCATTTTAGATGCTGGTTTTAGTGGTGTACAAACGTATGCCGCTTTTTCTTTGTTACACGATAACGAATGGAGTAATGGAGAAGTAATAGGTGGTTATAATTTCGTCGATAGAAATTCTAATTTTTATGCAAATGTTGGAAGTACTCACGGTTTGGAAGTTTTATCAACAATCGCTGCCACTGTTGGGACTACCTTTAAAGGAACTGCTCCTAAAGCAAAATTTTACCTCTTTGTTACGGAAGATGCACCTAACGAATCACCATTGGAAGAAAGTCTATGGGTAGAAGCTGCTGAAAGAGCAGATAGTTTAGGGGTAGATATCATAAATACTTCTTTAGGATATACTACATTCGATAAAAGAGCGTATGATTACAATTATTTTAATATGGATGGTGCCACTACTTTTATCAGTCGTGGTGCTGAATTGGCTACGTCTACTGGAATGTTTTTAATCAATGCAGCTGGAAATTCTGGGAATGATCCTTGGAGATTTATTGGCGCACCAGCTGATGCTCCATCCGTTCTGTCTGTGGGTGCTGTTGATGCATATCAAAATACAGCCTCATTCAGTTCTTTTGGCCCCTCTGCTGACAACCGAGTAAAACCTGAAGTTCTGGCACAAGGGAGAAATACAGTATTGATTAGTGGCTACAATGGGTATGTAGGTACTTCAAACGGAACTTCTTTCGCATCTCCAATAATGGCAGGACTGGTGGCTTGTTTGATGGAAGCCTTTCCAAATGCAACTGTACAAGACGTTAGAAATGCGATTATCAACTCTTCTGATTTGAAGGACAATCCAACAAATCAAAGGGGGTATGGACTTCCAAATTTTGAAACTGCTTACGATTTATTAGGAGATCTGTCTAGTGGCGCTATAAAGTTGAAGGCTAATTTTATAAACAATTCATTGACGGTTACATTTCCACCTGGAATGACTCGTTGTAATTATTCAATATATAATGTCCTAGGAGCATTGGTAATGAGTTCTGAAATAGACAAAAACAATGCTGTTTTGGATGTTAAAAATTGTAGCAAAGGTATGTATGTTGTTGTTTTTACATCGGACACAAAACAAAGTACGTTTAAGTTTCTAAAAAAATAAATTAGTCTATGTCATCAATAAGTTCTCGAATCACAAAATTATTCCAAATCAAATATCCTATTATTCAAGGTGGTATGGTTTGGGTAAGTGGTTATAAATTGGCAGCAGCAGTCAGCAATGCTGGCGGTTTGGGCTTGATAGGTTCAGGATCTATGTATCCTGATATGTTACGAGAACACATTCAAAAATGTAAGAAAGCAACAGACAAACCTTTTGGAGTCAACATTCCAATGTTGTATCCGAACATAGAAGAGATTATCGCTATCATCATTGAAGAAAAAGTACCCATTGTTTTTACATCAGCAGGTAATCCCAAGTTATGGACATCTCACCTCAAGAAACACGGAATCACCGTTGTTCATGTAGTCAGCAGTATCAAATTTGCTTTAAAAGCCCAAGAGGCAGGTGTAGATGCAGTGGTCGCTGAAGGTTTTGAGGCAGGGGGGCATAATGGGAGAGAAGAGAGTACTACTTTTACATTGATTCCTATGGTAAAAGAACAATTAAAAATCCCTCTAATTGCCGCAGGAGGTGTTGCAACAGGCAGAGGTATGTTGGCAGCTATGATACTCGGTGCAGATGGAGTTCAAGTAGGTAGTCGTTTTGCTGTTAGTAAAGAGTCCTCTGCACATATTGATTTTAAAAAACGAGTACTAGAAACCTCTGAAGGAGATACAATTCTAACTTTAAAAGAAATAGCTCCTGTACGTATGATTAAAAATGAATTCTATGCAAAGGTTGCTGCCTTGAAAGAAAAGCATCAATCGGTAGAAGACCTGAAAGAACTTGTAGGAAAAAGAAGACTTAAAAGAGGAATGTTTGAAGGTGACTTGGTAGATGGTATGCTTGAAATAGGCCAAGTTGCAGGTTTGTTACGTACTATCGAATCTGCTGAAGATATTGTGAATAATATGGTCGATGAATATCTAAAAGTGAAAAATACTATTTGATAATTCATTTTTCTTATACCTGCTCAAATTCATTGAATTTATTGACTGAAAAACAGTTTTTCACTGCCAATTATTGGGTTTAATTGTGAGATTTCTAACGTGTACATCTTTTTAATAAATATTTACAGTGTCTCTTTTGAAATTATTACTAAAGTAGTATTTTAGCCATACTTCAACCTCAGAATGGAATATGGCACAGGAAACTAAATACACAGAAGACAATATACGATCCTTAGATTGGAAAGAGCATATTCGCATGCGGCCAGGAATGTATATAGGTAAATTAGGAGATGGAACGGCACAAGATGATGGTATCTATATTCTGATTAAAGAAGTACTTGACAATTCAATTGATGAGTTTGTCATGAATGCTGGAAAGACCATTGAGATTTCTGTTAAAAATGCAACCGTCACAATTCGAGATTACGGACGAGGAATTCCTTTGGGGAAAGTAGTGGATGTAGTCTCTAAAATGAATACTGGAGGAAAGTACGATTCTAAAGCTTTTAAAAAATCTGTAGGATTAAACGGTGTTGGTACCAAAGCTGTAAATGCTCTTTCTTCTTTTTTTAGAGTACAGTCTATCCGAGATGGTAAAACTGTTTTTGCCGAATTCGAAAAAGGTGTTCTGAAAGAGAATAGCCAACCTGAATCTTCAAGCCAACGCAAAGGAACACGTGTTTCATTTACCCCCGATGAATCGATTTTTGTAAATTTTAAATTCCGCAATGAATACATCGTTAAAATGATCAAAAACTATGTTTACCTTAACACAGGTTTGACTATTGTTTTTAACGGTGAAAAATATTTTTCTGAAAATGGCTTAAAAGACCTATTGGAAGAAAACATACATCAAGACGATCTTGCGTATCCAATCATTCATTTGAAGTCAGACGATATTGAATTGGCAATGACGCATAGTAAAACTCAATATAGTGAAGAATACCATTCTTTCGTAAATGGACAACATACTACACAAGGAGGAACACATCAAGTGGCGTTTAGGGAAGCAGTAGTTAAAACTGTACGTGAGTTTTTTGGAAAGAATTTTGAGGCATCAGATATTCGAAAATCCATCGTATCTGCTATAAGTATTAAAGTGATGGAGCCTGTTTTTGAAAGTCAAACAAAAACCAAGTTAGGGTCTACTGAAATGGGAGGTGATTTGCCAACCGTTAGAACTTTTGTGAATGATTTTGTCAAGCGTGAATTGGACAATTATTTGCATAAAAACCCCGATACTGCGGAACATATAAATCGTAAAATTCTTCAGGCTGAGAGAGAACGAAAAGAATTATCAGGCGTTCGTAAATTGGCAAGGGAACGCGCCAAAAAAGCAAATCTTCACAATAAAAAATTAAGAGATTGTCGTGTGCATTTGGGGGATCTGAAAAAGGACAATCGTCTAGACACTACCCTTTTTATTACTGAGGGAGATTCGGCCAGTGGATCGATTACAAAATCAAGAAACGTTGATACCCAAGCCGTTTTTAGTTTAAAGGGAAAACCTCTAAACTCATATGGAATGAGTAAAAAGGTAGTATATGAAAACGAAGAATTTAACCTGTTACAAGCCGCTTTAAATATTGAAGAAAGCTTGGAGGACTTGAGATACAACAATATTGTAATAGCAACGGATGCCGATGTCGATGGAATGCACATTCGCTTACTATTGATTACATTCTTTTTACAGTTTTTCCCCGAAGTGATCAAAGAAGGACATCTTTTTATTTTAGAAACTCCATTATTTAGAGTACGAAACAAAAAAGAAACAATTTACTGTTATTCAGAGGAAGAGAAAGCAGCTGCCATAGAAAAATTATCAGGAAAACCAGAAATTACACGATTTAAGGGATTGGGTGAGATATCTCCCAATGAGTTTGTACATTTTATTGGAGAAAATATACGTTTGGATCCCGTCATGTTAGACAAAGAAATGTCAACGGAAAAATTATTGGAGTTTTACATGGGAAAAAACACACCAGACCGTCAAAAATTTATCATCGAGAATCTAAAAGTAGAATTAGATTTAATTGAAGATTAGTTTTGACAAAAAAAATACCCTTAAGTTAAGACACATGCATAAAATATAAAATTACTATTTATATTTTGAACAAGAGTATACACAGTATGGAAGAAGACAAACAGTCACAAGAAAATCAGTCACAAGAAAATAATTCAAATCCACCTCAAGAGACCATAACCAAAGTCACAGGAATGTACAAAGAATGGTTCCTAGATTATGCTTCTTATGTAATTTTGGAAAGAGCAGTTCCCGCTTTAGATGATGGATTTAAACCTGTTCAAAGACGTATCATGCAGTCCATGAAAGATTTGGATGATGGACGTTACAACAAAGTAGCTAATTTGGTGGGACACTGTATGCAGTACCATCCACATGGAGATGCCTCTATTGGAGATGCCATGGTGCAGTTGGGGCAAAAAGAATTGTTGATAGACATGCAAGGTAACTGGGGAAATATCCTTACGGGTGACCGCGCTGCAGCTTCTAGATATATTGAAGCAAGACTCTCAAAGTTTGCTTTAGAGGTAATTTTTAATCCTAAAACTACTGATTGGCAAGCCTCTTATGACGGAAGACGTAAAGAGCCTATACATTTACCGGTAAAATTCCCATTACTTTTAGCCCAAGGAGCTGAAGGGATTGCTGTAGGTCTTTCTACCAAAGTATTGCCACATAATTTTAATGAATTGATCGATGCTTCGATCAAGTATTTAAAGGGAAGAAGCTTTAGTATCGTTCCTGATTTTCTTACTGGGGGTATCGCAGATTTTACTAACTATAATGATGGAAAAAGAGGGGGGAAAGTTCGTGTTAGGGCTCGTATCAGTCAGTTGGATAAAAAGACCTTGGTAATCAATGAAATTCCATTTGGAACGACCACATCTTCACTGATAGATTCCATTTTGAAGGCCAATGACAAGGGGAAAATAAAAATCAAACGTATCGAAGATAATACGGCTGCTACCGTAGAAATTTTGATTCACTTACCTCCAAACATATCACCAGATACAACTATTGATGCCTTATACGCATTCACAAACTGTGAAAGTTCAATTTCACCATTGAGCTGTATTATTGACAATCACAAACCCATATTTATAGGTGTTTCTGAATTGTTGAAAATATCCACAGATCACACTGTTGAGTTACTCAAAAAAGAACTAGAAATTCAGTTGTCTGAACTAGAAGAACAATGGCATTTTGCTTCTTTAGAACGTATTTTTATTGAAAATAGGATTTACCGTGATATTGAAGAGGTAGCTACTTGGGAAGGAGTAATTGAAGCCATTGATATTGGCTTAAAACCTCACGTAAAGCATTTGAAACGAGCTGTAACCAAAGACGATATTTTACGACTTACAGAAATTAGAATTAAGAAAATTTCAAAGTTTGATACGGATAAAGCCGCTTTACTAATCGAAGCTCTTGAGGAGAAAATTGCAGAAGTAAAACATCATTTGGAGCATATGATAGACTTTGCGATAGATTATTTTAAAAAGCTAAAGACTACTTATGGTAAAGGCAAAGAACGCAAGACAGAAATCAAAATTTTTGACGACATTGTAGCTACTAAAGTAGTAATGAGAAATACCAAACTCTATGTAAATAGGGAGGAAGGTTTTGTAGGTACGTCTCTCAAAAAAGACGAGTATGTTGCTGATTGTGCAGATATTGATGATGTTATTATTTTTAGAAAAAACGGAACGTGTACAGTTACTAAAGTTGCTTCTAAGACATTTATAGGAAAGGATATTATACATGTTGCTGTCTTTAAAAAAGGAGACAAGAGAACAGTTTACAATTTGATGTATCGAGATGGGAAGTCAGGCCCAAGTTATATGAAGCGTTTTACAATCACTTCTATTACAAGAGATAAAGAATATCCATTGATAGGAAGCAACAAAGGTTCATTGTTGCACTATTTTTCAGCAAATCCTAATGGAGAGGCAGAAGTAGTTACTGTAAATCTAAGAGCCATTGGAAGTGTCAAGAAATTAAAATGGGATATAGATTTTTCAGATTTATTGATAAAGGGACGTGGTTCCAAAGGAAATTTAATTACCAAATTTCCAGTTCGTAAAATAGAATTTAAATCGGCGGGAGCCTCAACTTTAAAACCCCGTAAAATTTGGTTTGATGATACAGTTACTCGCCTAAATGTTGACGAAAGAGGAAAATTACTTGGAGAGTTTAATTCAGAAGATAAATTATTAATTATTACGAAGTCAGGTATTGTAAAAACAATTTCACCTACTTTGAACTATCATTTTGAATCTGACATGATTGTTTTGGAAAAATGGGACCCTTCGAAACCATTATCAGCGATATACTTTGAAGGAGATAAGGCTAAGTATTATGTCAAAAGATTTGTTATTGAGAATCCAGATCGAGAAGATTTATTTATCACCGATCATCCAAAGTCAGCATTAGTTGCAGTTGCCACAGATTATAGGCCGAATGCTGAAGTTGTGTTTTCGAAACGAAGTTTAGATTCTATTGTGGTTGATTTTGAAGATTTTATTGCTGTCAAGGGGATCAAAGCCATTGGAAATCAATTGACCTCTGATAAGATAAAGCAAGTGAAAATTTTGGAACCTAAGCCATATAATCCACCTGAAAAAGTGGTGGCCGAAGAGAAACAAGATGAGAATGCTAACGATGCAGACATACAACCTTCATTATTTTAAATTGTATAGTTAATACATAAGATTATTTCATTTTGAAGCAGTTATTTTTTTGTCTTTTTTTTCTTTGTTTATATCCTTCTTATGGGCAGTCTGAATTGCCTAGCTCGCATCATATTCACAGTCCAAAAGATTTGATTGATATGGCATCAAAACATTTGGACACCATTTTGTTTGACCCAGATATTCATCATTGGTCTGTTCGTCTTATTGCTGGGGTAAAAAACTATAAGTTTTCATTGGGAGATCGTTATGAATACACGGCAAACAATCCTGAGGTTTTTGGAGCAGGTATGGCAAATCGGTATTTGGCCGTCGATGCGACTTTAAATGTAACTTTAGGAGAGAAGTATCCAACCAAACGATTAGATGTAGCATTTGTCTATGTTAAACGAAAGAACTTGGTGGAAGGTTTTTTTCAACATTACAAAGGTTTTTCAGTAAGAGATAAACTACATAGTAGTGAAGGATTTGATGGTGATTTACGTTCCTTTACATCGGGTTTACGCTATTTGTACTTGTTCAATCATAAAGATTTCTCATTTGGTGTTATGAAAGCGGGGATGTACCGACCAAAGAAAACGTCGTTTCGTTTTGGAATGGGAGGTTTTGTTCTTGTAAACAATCAGCATGTACCCCTTGAAAATTCGCTTTTATCACATCAGGGAACCCAAATACCCACCACGAGTTTTCGTACAATCAGAGGTACTGCGCTAGGGGTACAAGTAGGAATTGCAGGCCTCTTTAGTCTGCCATTTAAAACTTTTGCTGCGTTGAACATACAGCCTGGTTTAGGTTTGATGAATAAAAAAATATCTTTGAGAGATTTAAACTATACTCCTAAAAATCCTTGGATCAGTCAAATGGCTATTAGTGGACTAATCGGTCGAAATTTTGAAGATTTTT
>JBMZVD010000087.1:0-8158 GCA_049625305.1 Flavicella sp. | reverse complement strand
AATATTTCCTCCTAGAGGCAGATGTAACAAACCAATAACAGTGACCGTGCAAAAATAATGCTTTGCAGGATTCCAAATTTACAGAAATCTCAAGTTTTAAGCTTAATTGTAGTAAATAATTGTAAAAAAAGTGTTTGATTTCCATAATTGATGACTTTGATAAGTGCTTTTCTCTATTCATGAATTACTTTGTAAAATAGTTATTCATATCACAAAGAATGTACTTTATTTCTTTCTAAGATTATAACTTAGCTAACAATTTACAATACTCGAATACTCCATAAAATAATTTTTAAGTTTCTGAAGACTTGGGTGAGGTTGTTCAGAATACACAATGTATTGGCATTTTTGAATGCTATTTGTAACTGCCAGTAGCTGAGACATCTTTTTTTTGTCAGAGAGAAATTCTGCATTATCGATACTAAATATCTTTAATTCACGTGTGTTAATACCATTCAACAACAACAACTTGTCCACGGTGTTTACGGTTGCAATTAGTATATCAATTCCTTCGAAAATTTCTGATTTCAACAAATCTACATGAGCTTTTTCTTCTGCCAAATACACACGGATAGAGGTATATCTTGTAAATTTTAAAAATTCAGAATGTACTTCAGTAGCTTCTTCCATTGAACCGACGATTACAAAAGCTCTTGCAGCATCACCAGTTGCTTCAAATTTGAGTTTTTGCAAAGTGGTTAGTACTATTGTGGTTGTTTTACCGCTACCTTTAACGGCATTACAAAACACGTTTTGACCACTTTTTATAATGGGTATACTCTTAGACTGAAATTCCGTTGGTGTGTTTCTTTCAAGCTGAATGAGTAGTTCTTGAATGCTAGGATGTAGTTTTTTAAACGGTTTAGGAAGTGATGACATGCAATTGGATTGAAATTCAATAATTGTTGACTGTTAGGAATAATTAAAATACCTAAAAATCATTACAAAAATACAATTTTCAAATTACCATCAATTTTCAAGTGGTCATAATTTATTTGATATGTAAATCTCTTGTTAAAATATTGAATTTTAAATGTCATTTAGACAACGTTAACATAATTCTATAGTTATGAAGGAATAAATTCAGTAAATTTGATAAAATGATTTTTAGGATGAAAAACAAAAAATATCCAAAGACTGGATTTCAGTTTTCTAGCTATAATGCTCCTGAAAAATCACTCTTCGAAACACTTTTTGAAATCTTTAAGGAGTTGATTACCCACACGTCAGGTGATTTTGATGAGGCGATTGATTGGTTGCGTACTTTAGATGATAAATACAAAATAACCAACGAATCTTATACAATGGAGGATTTTATTGAGGATCTAAAGAAACGTGGATATATCCGCGATGAAATCAAGCCCGATGGGAATTCTAAAAAAATTATTACTGCAAAGACTGAACGAGCAATTCGAAAAGGGTCTTTGGAGCAAATATTTGGAAAACTTAAAAAAAATGGAAAAGGAAATCATAGATCTAAAAATAGTGGTGTAGGGGATGAACAAACTGGAGACTTGAGAAGTTATCAATTTGGAGATGCAGTGGATAAAATTTCTGTCACTGAAAGTCTAAAAAACGCACAAATAAATCATGGCTTGGGTGACTTTCAATTGACTGAAAATGATTTGGTCATTGAAGATACTCATCATAAATCTCAGATGAGTACTGTCTTGATGATTGACATTAGTCATAGCATGATCCTTTATGGTGAAGATCGTATAACACCTGCTAAAAAGGTAGCGATGGCTCTAGCGGAGTTGATTACGACTCGCTATCCAAAAGATACTCTTGACATACTTGTATTTGGAAATGATGCCTGGCCAATTAAAGTTAAGGAATTGCCTTATTTGCAGGTAGGTCCTTACCATACCAACACTGTTGCCGGTTTAGAATTGGCAATGGATATACTACGTAGAAAGCGAAATACTAACAAATCAATTTTTATGATAACCGATGGCAAACCAAGTTGTCTTCGAATGCCTGACGGTACTTATTACAAAAACAGCAATGGATTGGATCCACACATAACTGAAAAGTGTTACAATATGGCGGCCTATGCCAGAAAATTACACATACCAATTACCACTTTTATGATAGCGAGAGATCCCTATTTACAACAGTTTGTCGAAAATTTTACTGAGTCTAACAAAGGAAGGGCATTTTATACAGGCTTACAAGGGCTTGGAGAAATGATTTTCCACGATTATGAAAACAATAGAAAAAAACGCATGCGATAACTATGGATACAACAATAAAGACACTAGGAGCACTAAAAAAATCAGGGTATATATCGAAAAGTATCAAGTCTGAACTTCGGGACAATCTCATTAAAAACATAAAAAATGGGCAGACTTCTTTCGAAGGTGTTCACGGCTACGAGCATACAGTGATTCCTCAGTTGGAACGTGCGATTTTATCCAAACACAACATCAATCTTTTGGGGTTGAGAGGTCAAGCAAAAACACGTTTGGCTCGTTTGATGGTACAACTATTGGACGAATACATTCCCTATATTGAAGGTTCCGAAATTCATGACGACCCATTCAATCCTATCAGTGCTTTTGGAAGAGAACAAGTACAAAAACACAAAGACAAAACTCCAATTGCATGGTTGCATAGAGACCTTCGGTTTTTTGAAAAATTAGCGACACCAGATGTAACAATATCAGATTTAATAGGTGATATTGACCCTATCAAAGCTGCTACGTTAAAGTTGAGTTATTCAGACGAACGCGTCTTGCATTATGGTATGATCCCTAGAGCCAATCGTTGTATTTTTGTAATCAACGAATTGCCAGATTTACAAGCTAGAATTCAAGTCGCGTTGTTCAACATACTTGAAGAAGGGGACATACAAATCAGAGGTTTTCAACTACGTATGCCGTTGGATTTACAGTTTGTATTTACAGCCAATCCTGAAGATTATACAAACAGAGGAAGTATTGTAACGCCTTTAAAAGATAGAATTGGCTCACAAATATTAACCCATTACCCAGAGTCTATCGAAACGGCAAAAACTATTACCGCCCAGGAAGCAAAAGTTAATGATGACAGGATGGCAACTATTCACATTCCTGAATTGGCTAAGGATTTGGTGGAACAAATCGGTTTTGAAGCTCGTAACAGTGAGTATGTGGATGCTAAAAGTGGCGTGAGTGCACGTATGAGTATCACAGCTTACGAAAACCTAATATCTACTGCTGAATACCGATGCATGCAAACAAAAGAAACTGCAACATCTTTGCGTTTTTCTGATGTTTTGGGAATGATTCCCTCTATCATTGGAAAAATAGAATTGGTCTATGAGGGAGAAGAGGAAGGAGCTGCTTTTGTTGCCGAAACCTTAATTGGGAATGCTGCTAAGAGTTTGTTTTTAAATTATTTTCCAAAAATTCAAAAGCTCAAAAGTGATGAGGACGTTGATCCTTATGCTGAAGTGCTTCAATGGTTCTTTGATGCAAGTTCTTTTGACCTTATGGATAATGCAACCGAATTGATCTACAAGGAAACACTTGACAAGATAAAACCCTTAAACAAGCTAATTGACAACTATATGGAATCGACAAGTAAAGAAGACCGCTATTTTGTCAAAGAATTCATTTTGTGGGCATTGGTTGAGTTCAAACAATTGGATAAAAAACGCATTGGTGCAGGATTTTCATTCAAAGACCAGTACGGAGCTTATTTTTCAGCCTTGTAATTAGGTGTCAAAACGAATATTTTTAAGTCTTTGTTTGCCAGACAAAGGCTTATTTTTTTATAACATTTAGGCAATTCATTATTTTTAGAATATTTTCTAATCCTTAGCTAAAATTCTGTCCGTATATTTGTATGAAAATTATTGGTGAAATATGAACTAATACTGATTAATAATTTACAAATACATCTGTGTTATAAAAAATTTGAAGATAAAATTCCATACAAGAGTAATTTATTGAGATATTTTTACCAAAAAACACGAATAATTGACCAAAATTAAAAAAATACATGGAAAAAGAGGTAATTATTATAGGTGGAGGGATTGCTGGTCTTTCCGCCGCAGTTACATTGCAAAATAAAGGAATTAATTTTCAGCTATTAGAGTCTTCTGACCGTGTTGGAGGACGAATAAAAACCGATATAATAGATGGTTTTCGTTTGGACCATGGATTTCAAGTATTGCTAACGGCATATCCAGAAGCCAAACAACTTCTAGATTACGATGCACTCAATCTAAAAGCTTTTGCACCAGGCTCTCTTTTACTTTACAAAAATGGAAAAAAGGATGTTTTAGGAGATCCGTTTCGAGATTTTTCTACTTTTTTTCCAACCTTATTTTCTAAAGCGGGTACTACCAAAGACAAAATGAAAGTATTGCAACTAAAAAATCGTTTGTCTGCAATGTCAGTGGAAGCCATCTTTCAACAAAAAGAAATGTCTACCAAACAAGTACTTTCGAAAGAATATGGGTTCAGTCAACAAATAATCTCTCAATTTTTTACTCCTTTCTTTTCGGGTATTTTTCTTGAAAAAAACTTAAGTACAAGTCGAAGAATGTTTGACTTTGTATTTAAAATGTTTGGTGAAGCGGATACTGCGGTTCCCAACCTAGGTATGGAAGAAATACCTAAACAACTAAAAGCTTCCTTGCCCAATAAAGCGATAAGAACCAGTGCGAAAGTAGTAAAAGTAGAAAGACAAGAAGTACATTTGTCTGACGGTTCGACCTATTCAGCACCTCATATTATTGTCGCTACAGAGGCAACAAGCTTGGTAGGCGAATTAACTAAAGTAAAAAAACGTTTTGAATCGACTCAACACATGCATTTTGTCACAAAAAACCTACCGATTCAAAAGAAAATGATTGCTTTAAATACGGCATCCAAACGCTTGGTAAACAACCTTTGTGTGATTGATAAAATAGCCCCTGCTTATTCGAGCAATGGACAACACTTGGTGTCTATGTCAATAGTGGGCAATCAAAAACTGACTGGCATAGCCCTAGAGCAAGCTATAAAAAAGGAAATGACTCCTCATTTTGGAACTGCTGTAGCCGATTGGGAGTTGTTACATAAACGAACTGTAAAATATGCTTTGCCAAATCAAAAAAATGTTAGAAATCAACTTAAAAAAGGAAGTCTTGAAATACAAAAAGGTCTCTATGTAGCTGGAGATCATCAACTCAACGGTTCAATCAATGCTGCTATGAAAGCTGGAAGAGAAGCAGGAGAACTTGTTGCTAGTAAATTTGGAAGCTAAATAAAATCAGTTGAAAAACTTGCCTGCTATTGTTCAATTGAAATAGCATCGAAAACAAGCAAATCTCCGTTTTCAAAAGTAGGGGAGACTTGTATGGGGTTACAACATACCTCGCAGTCCTCAACATAAGACTGATAAGCTACGCTGGGATCCAAAATCATTGAGATTTGTTCCCAACAGTAAGGACATTGAAAGTAGTGTTCTAGTTCCATATTCTGGTATTATTATCACTACTAAGATACAAAATATGGACATGAAATCATTTAATAAATTTTATTGAATCCTTTATTAGGAATTATTATAGTTGGGTGAAATAGACTTTTTCATATAAAATAGCAATCGTTTTGTGTTAGAAGGATAAACCAAATAAAAATAAAGAAATATCATCGTAGGGAAACTTGTAAAAACTAACAAAATGATTTTGACTGTAATGGGCATCGCTAGTTGAATGATGTAAAAACCTAAAATCACAAGTATTGTTTGATGCATTGTATAAAATGGATAAATCCCTTCATTGACTTTTTGGAGCCAAACACTTTTTTCATTAAAATATAAAAGAAGTATATCCAAGTGATGTTACTAAAGTAAAAAGAAAAATTTTGCATTGAATTTATAATCTAAAATAGTTATGGCTAGATCGTTTTTACCAGACGATGCATTAAGAGATGGAGTATTGTTATATATTTTATCTATATACAAACTAATACGATAGCTCTTTCGAATATTTACTCATACAATAAAACACTATAATTTACATTATGTTAAATAGGTTTTTAGTGAAAATAAAATCACACAACTTATTACAAGGTATACTCTCATCACAAAAGCTTTTAAAATACTATAAACGACAAATGATTAGTTTTATAGAAAATATTTAACTTAATAAATAGTCTGACGTTGGACATACCTATTGCAACATCCAAAACAAATTACCAATCGCAAAAAATAAAAACAATTAGGAAATGAGTTGTTTTTTATGTTCGCGTTTCAAAAAGAAAAAACTGATCATTGCGGCACCTACATCTGCAATTGGAAAAGAAAACCAAATTCCATCAATACCAAAAAATTGTGGCAAAATTAAAAGCAATGGCACCAGAAAGAAACCTTGTTTGGACAAGGTCAGTAATAAAGCGGGTTTTGGTTTGCCAATAGCTTGAAAATAAGCACTTCCTATGAGATTTATGGCTATCAGAGGCGTCGCTAAAAAAATGATACGCATTGCTGGAATGGTATCTAGTATCAATGCTTGGTCTGCAGTAAAGGCTGCTGCGATACTGTGTGTAAAAACCATGATGATTCCAAAGATACAGAATGCTACCACGGTGGCACTTTTGATCGATAATTTTAATAAATCTTGTACTCTATTGTATAATTTTGCTCCAAAATTAAATCCAATGATTGGAACAGTCCCTTGGGTGATGCCCAATACAGGAAAATTGGCAAACATCAAGACACGACTTGCTATCCCATAAGAGGATAAAGCCATACTTCCTCCATATGCAAACAAAGTATTGTTTAACACAATGGCTAACAAACTTATCACACCCTGTCTTGCAAGAGTTACAGACCCGATGGCAGTGATCTCTTTTAGTATAGAAAAGTTTAATTGTATGCATTTTGAGGGCAGTTTCATTTGAGATTTTCCAGAAATAAAAAACCAAACGGTATACAAACCACTTACCATATAGGCAATCGTAGTTGCCCATGCAGCACCTTCAATTCCCATGTCAAAAACAATCATAAAGAGTGGATCTAGCGCGATATTCGCAATTGCGGGGATCAACAAAGTGTACATGGCTACTTTTGGATGTCCTTCTGCTCTGATTACATTATTGCTCATCATGGCCCAAGCCAAAAAGGGAACTCCCCATAAAACAATATCAAAATATGCTAAGGCAGGCTCAAAGACAGAGCCTTTTCCTCCAAAAAGTTTTAATATTTGTGTTTCGAACAAACTTCCAGTAATAATACAAAGTACAGACAATAAAAGAGTAAATACCAATTGATTTCCGAAAACCAAATGAGCCTTTTCATTATTATTCTCTCCAAAAGCTCTGGAAATAATGGAAGCTCCCCCTACTCCAATAGCCATACCAATACTAGAAATCAAAAAAGTAATAGGCATTACAACCGTGATGGCACCAATACCATCTGATCCCACCCATCTACCTACAAAAATAGTATCTATAATGCCATATACAGACATCACCAATATTCCAACGGCAGCGGGAATGGATTGTTGACGCAAGAGTTTGTGTAAAGGATCTGTACCGAAGGATTCGTTTTGCATTCGTTAATATGCTATAAAGAAAGCTTAGTCTTCTTTGAAAAAACGCTTGAAACCAATTCGTTTTAGCATTTTCTTTTCCATGGCCCAAAAAAACTTGTGTTGTCCAAAAGCAGTTCCTACCAATACCAAGGTAAATTGGTATACAGTAAAAATAAGTACTACACGAATCGGCCAATAGACCATAGCATGAGTCAATTCCTTATTTAAATTGAGGAAATTCATCATTGGGTTTGCGATCCAAGCTGCAAAAGAACCATTTACAGAAAAGGCTGCTAATATTAATATAATGTCGAGATTAGAATCTATACCCCAACGTTGTTTCAATTTCTCCATCGAACTGTTGTAAATGTTTTTGCAAAAATACGCAATTATAAAGTTCAGTACAATACTACTATGGAAATTTTAACATTTGAAATTATTGACGCAGATACTGTAAGATTATGATTATCAGGTGTTTTTTTGTAAGTTGTTTAAAGACGTAAGAAATTTGGATTGCTCAAGAGCATTCACAAATTAACAATAAAAGATCTTGAATTTTTACTTCGTTTTATTTTGGGACAAAATGAAGGTTTTAATTTTACAGACACTACCTGTTTCAAATAAACCAAGAGATTGAAAAAATGATTGGTT
>JBMZVD010000086.1:0-8208 GCA_049625305.1 Flavicella sp. | reverse complement strand
TAAAATAGTGCTTGATAGAAATAGGGTGTTGAGAACTTCTACCGAAGACAACCCTTTAGTACGTAATTATGAAGCCCAACTCACAAACTTACGCAACAGTTTGGATCAAAGTCTTCAAAATTTACAATCTTCTTTGGGTATTACTTTGGATGAATTGAACAAACAAGATTCTAAATTCAACAGCAAGTTAGTTAGTATACCTAGAAAAGAAAGAGAATACAGAGATATAGTACGTCAACAAGGTATTAAAGAATCCCTGTATTTGTATTTATTACAAAAAGAAGAAGAAACCCAGATTTCCTTGGCTGTTACAACTTCTAACTCTAAAGTTATAGATAAGGCGTATGGGTCATCTATTCCAGTTGCTCCTAAAGGCGGAATTATCCTCTTAGCAGGTTTGCTTGTGGGATTATTAATTCCTTTTGTGTATATCTACTTAAATGATCTATTGGACACGAAATTCCATAACCGTCAAGATTTAGAAAAAATTGTTACAGCTCCTATTCTCGGAGACATTCCAATAAGTAATTCCAACGAGCATATCGTTGTAAAAGAAGGAGAACGTTCAAGTGCTGCAGAGGCCTTTCGTTTGATTCGTACCAATCTTGATTTTATTTTATCTGATAGCGAAATTAATTGTAAATCTATTTTCGTAACCTCTTCTACTTCTGGTGAAGGTAAGTCTTTTGTATCGGTGAATTTGGCAACAACATTGGCATTGTCTGGGAAAAAAGTAGCTTTGATCGGTATGGACTTACGAGCACCCAAGATTACTGCATATTTGAATGTTGTTAATAAGAGTGGTGTTACAAATTTTATAAAAGATAGCAAACTGACACTTGATGATATGAAGTTCAATTTAGAGGGGCATCCAACTTTAGATGTTTATTCTTCAGGAGCCATACCACCAAACCCTGCTGAACTTTTATTACACAGTCGAGTTACTGAATTATTTGACAATTTAAAATCTAATTATGATTATCTAGTTGTAGATACCGCTCCTGTGAATTTGGTTACAGATACACTCATGATTTCTAAACATGCAGATATGTTTGTTTACGTAGCAAGAGCTAATTTCATTGATAAGAGATTATTGGAGATTCCTCAGAAGCTCTATATTGAAAAACGTTTGCCTAAATTGTCCATTTTGATTAACGGGTCAGACCCAAGAAGTTCTTATGGATATGGTTCGTATGGTGCTTATGGTTATGGAGAACAAACAACTAAAAAATCATGGCTTAAGAATTTATTTACCTCTTGAATTTTTAGAGGTAAATACTACTATTAAGGAAGGTTAGTTTTTATTCTAGTTCTTCCTCACTATATCTACACACAAATTGATTAAGAATTTTTCATTTTTTGCATCTTTACTTGTTTTTTTGTTTGTAATCTTTGTGTTTTTGATGTGTATCATACCAGATACAAATGAGGGGTCTATATTTGTTTCCTCTCTTGATTACTTTAAAACACTGTGGTTTGAAGTTGTATTCACAGTTTCTTTGTTCGTGTTTTTTTTGTATTTGTTTAAATATTTAAAACTGCGCAGACAGAATCTCTATTTTTTCAGTTTTGTTCAATTATTGCTTTTAATTGCCTTTGTTAGTATTGTTTATATAGGCTACCAAACACCTTACTATAAGTCAACAACAACGATTCTCTTTGAAGACAGAAATCCTTCCACATTTTCAATTTTAAACGGAGGTAAAAAAAATACATTATTGACAAATAATACTTATGACAATATTGAATTGTTAAAGTCAAGAGAAAACCTAGAAAGATTAATAGATAGCTTTTCACTCAATATAGAATATTTCAAAAAAAAACATTTTTTGATTTCTGAAATATATGGTAATGATAAGCCTTTTACTTTAGAAATTCTAACCAACAAATCATCTTTTCTCAAACGAAAAAAGACTTTTTCACTTAAGATTTTAACATCAGCACAGTTTCTTTTACAAAATGAAACGGGTACTTTGAGTGATATTTACACTTTCAATAGTCCATTTCAGTTTGAAGGTTCTAGGTTACAAATTAATCTATTCTTACCTTTTTCTGAAAGAACTTTAGGAGAAGAGTTTTATATTGTTGTGAATAACAAAGACGAATTAATTACAGAATTATCGGAGAATATTGAATTTTCTGATTATCAGTCTTCCTTGCTAACAGTATCATTGGAAGATGAAATAGAACAAAAAAGTGTATTGATGTTAAATAATCTAATTTCAATTTTTGAAAGTTTTCAATTGGAGGAATTTAAATCAAACAACACTAAAATTAACAGTTTAATAAACCAACGTCTAGATACAATTCATAAAAAAATAACTGAAACCGGTAAAGATATTGAGGATTTCAAATTCAACAATATAGAAACTGTCAATCAAGCAACTGTCAAGGATTATTTATCCCAAAAAACAAAGTATTTAGAAAGGATTCCATTATTAAATCAGTCTTTACAACAAATAATTACATACATAGCTTTTTTAGAAGAGGATCAAAAGAATAGATTTAACATAATAGCGATACCTGGATTTTCTGTAGCTGATTTATCGTCACAAATTCAGAAATACAACAACCTTGTTATGAAACGAGATATTGTATCTAAAAGTTCTTTTGAAGATAGTCCAATACTACAAAACTACGATGTCAAACTAAATCTTTTATTTTCAAGTATCATTGAAACTCTCAAGGTTCATAAAGAAGCACTTAAATTAGAGTTGAAACAGGTCAACAAAGCGTTAAATAATACTGACAAACTCTTGGCTTCTTTTCCTGAAACTGAATTTGCGTTAAATAACTACACTCGCAAGCAACAAGTTGATGAAAAGTTGTATACTTATTTAAAGAAAAAAGAAGAATTTACAAAATATACACATTCAGAGTCAATTGCCAACTTTAAAGTTATTGACTCTGCCTACATAACAGGTAAACCTTACAATTCAAATCTAGCAATCATGACTTTTGCATGTGTTTTCTTGATGGGATATCCTTTCTTGTTGTTCTATTTGAATAGAAAGCTTCAGTTTACTTTACAAAATATAAAAGATCTTAAAAAAATAGTAAGTGCTCCCGTATTAGGAGATATTCCTTTGAGTAGTTCCAATCAGAACATTGTTGTTACTGGTGAAGATCGCTCAAGTACTACAGAAGCCTTTCGATTAGTAAGATCTAATATTGATTTTATGCTTTCGGATACCAATAGTGGTTGTAAATCTATATTCGTAACTTCAACAATTTCAGGAGAAGGAAAATCCTTCGTGTCTGTCAATCTAGCGGCATCACTAGCGTTGAAGTATAATAAAGTTGCATTGGTTGGTATCGATCTAAGAGCGCCTAAAATTTCATCCTATTTAGGTGTAGGTTTTAAAAAGGGAATTACAAACTATATTGTTAATTCAGAACTGTCTCTTCAAGATATTTCTTTTCCATTTCCAAAACAATCGAATCTTGATGTTTTTGCTTCAGGAATAATTCCACCAAACCCTTCTGAGCTATTATACCATGAGAGGGTAGCTACTTTTTTTAAAAACTTAAAAACAACCTATGATTGTATTGTTGTAGATACGGCTCCAGTGAATTTGGTGACAGATACACTAAAGATTGCTCATCATGCTGATATGTTTGTTTACGTTTGTAGAGCGGATTATACAGACAAAAGACTTTTGACTGTTGCTGAAACAATTTTCAATGAGAATCGTTTACCTAAAATGTCCATGCTTATCAACGCTTCAGATCCAACCAAGGGGGATGGAGTATACGGTAGCTATGGGTACGGAACTACAAACTTGAACCGATCAAATTGGAAATCCTTTTTTCTTTCTTGATATTTTTCTTGCTTTTAAGCCTCCCAATCTTATTTTTTAAACTGTTAATCTTATCTAAATTATTTGATGAGACATAGCACTATGTGCTTAAGTTTGAGTAATTTTGCATTTTGAATAAAATAGTTTCACAAAACACGAAATCCTTTTGATCTTTCGCAATTAACTTATGAAAAAACTCTTAGCTTTTCTTTTTAGTACACGACTAATGGCACTTTTATTTATCGCCTATCCAGTTTCCATGGGAATAGCCACTTTTATTGAGAATGACTTTGGTACTCAAACAGCTAAAGCCCTTGTTTACAACGCTTGGTGGTTTGAAGTAATTATGGCTCTGTTTGCTTTGAATTTTTTCGGTAACATATTTAGATATCGTTTGTACAAAAAGGAAAAATTTTCTGTATTGTTATTTCACCTTTCTTTTTTTCTGATTTTGATTGGAGCTGGTATCACTCGCTATGTGAGTTACGAGGGAATCATGCCAATCAAAGAGGGAGAAACAACCAATCTTTTTTATTCGGATCAGACTTTTTTAAAAATAACGATTGATAATAATAAAGAGCAACGTACGGTTTCAGATGCCATGCTTTTGTCTGCTTGGGGTGAAGAAGATTACACGTTTTCTACCGATTTTAGAGGGCAAGATGTAGAATTTCAGTTGGAAAAATACATCCCGAATGCCTACAGTAGTTTTGAGGAAAATGAAACAGGGGATCTTTACTTGCATTTTGTGGAGTCTGGAAGTGGTTCTCGACACGATCACTATATCAAACAAGGTGAACTTGAAAATATACACGGTGTGTTGGTTGGTTTTGATCACAAAGAAAATGCACTCGTAAATTTTGAATACAAAGATGAAACTTTAAAAATGGAATCCTTATTTGAAGGTACTTTTTTAAGGATGGCAGATCAATTGCAAGGAACTATTGCTAAAGATACTTTAGAAGAATTTAAGTACTTGACCTTACACAATATAGCAGGAATGAGTTTCGTTGTACCCAAACCTCCTCTTAATGGTCAAATGACGCTTGTTTCCGGAGATAAAGAAGAACATCCTGAGGATATAGTGCAATTTAAAATTTCAACTAATGGAATTTCTAAGTCTATTTCAGTGAGTGGAGGACAATACACTACCAACGATCCTAAACAAATTTCAGTGGGAGATTTGAATTTTAGAGTTGCTTATGGTGCTAAAGAATACAAATTACCTTTTCAGGTTAAGTTGAATGATTTTCAGTTAGAAAAATATCCAGGTTCGGAAAGTGCGATGTCTTATGCGAGTGAAATAACTGTAATAGATCCGAAAGAGACTTTTGATTTTCGTGTTTTTATGAATAATATATTGGACTATAAAGGTTACAAGTTTTTCCAGTCTAGTTATGATATCACTCCTGAATACGAAGAGACCCGTTTATCAGTAAATCACGATTATTGGGGAACTTTGATAACATATATTGGGTATTTTTTACTTTATGCAGGATTGATGTTGCTACTTTTCGTTAAAAACACACGTTTTTCAATGTTGCGTAATAAGTTGAGAAAGTTAAATTCAAAAAAAGTAACTGCAGTAGTTGCCCTATTATTTTTATTGACAAGTACTTCCTATGCACAAGAACATCAACAGCATGAAATCAAAGTAAGTGTCAAACAAATAGATTCTTTGTTGCAAGTTTTTAAGGTTCCAAAAGCACATGCTGAATCTTTTAGTGAATTGGTAATTCAAGATGCGGGAGGACGTATGAAACCAGTACATACATTTGCTTCTCAATTGTTGCGGAAAGTTAGTAAAAGTGATACGTACAATGGCTTGGATGCGAATCAAGTGTTTTTGTCGATTGTTGAAAATCCTCGTTTCTGGTTTCAAGTACCTGTCATTTACTTGGAGCGTGGCAACGATAGAATTAGAACGATATTAGGGATAGACACTTCTCTAAAGCATGCTAGACTGGCAGATTTTATAGATTCAGAGGGAAGCTACAAGATCAAATCGCTAGTTGAAGAGGCACAAAAAAACAACATTCAAAGTAAATTCCAAAAGGATATTATCAATATCGACAAACGTGTTGGCTTGTTGTATTCTGCTATAGGAGGGGCTATATTGAGAATTTTCCCAATTCCAAATGATGAAAATAACAAATGGGTTTCACAACCTGAATTATACCAAGCTCCATTTAGTGGAATCGATTCTGTGTTTGTAAAACAAATCATTCCGATTTATATACAAACCTTACAAGAATCAAAAGCTTCCGCTAATTTCTCTGAGCCAAACAAAATACTTGATGGAATCAAAAATTTCCAAAAGAAACACGGTGCAGCAGTATACCCAACGGTTGACAAAATAAAATTTGAAATTGCATATAATAAATATGATATTTTTAAGAAATTGTTCAAGTACTATATGTATGCAGGACTGTTACTTTTTGTATTTGTTATCATACAGATATTCTCTGCTAACAAAGTGGTCAATTTCTTAGTCAAATTTTCAATTGGATTGGTGATTGTATGTTTCGTATTGCATACGGCAGGTTTGGCAGCAAGGTGGTTTGTTAGTGGTCACGCTCCATGGAGTAACGCATATGAGTCCATGATTTATGTCGGTTGGGCAACAATGCTTTTCGGTTTGTTGTTTGGAAAAGATTCAGTCTTAACTATTGCAGCTACCGCTTTTTTAGCGTCTATGATTTTAATGATTGCACATTGGAACTGGATGGATCCCGAAATTGCCAACTTGGTACCGGTATTGAATTCGTATTGGTTGATGATTCACGTTGCCATTATTGTGGCAAGTTATGGTCCTTTTGCGTTGTCGATGATTCTCGGTTTGTTGGTGTTGATTTTGATGATAGCCACAACAGTAAACAACAAGAAAAAACTCAATGCTAAGATAAATGAGTTGACCATTATCAATGAAATGTCGATTACGGTTGGTTTGGTGATGTTGACCATAGGAAACTTCCTCGGAGGTATGTGGGCTAATGAAAGTTGGGGGCGCTATTGGGGATGGGATCCAAAGGAGACCTGGGCACTAATCAGTATCATGGTCTATGCTTTTGTATTACACTGCCGTCTGGTTCCAGGATTGAGAGGACGTTTTACCTATACCATGCTTTCTATTTATGCATTTGCATCAATTATGATGACTTACTTTGGGGTGAATTTCTACCTTTCAGGATTGCATTCTTACGCAAGTGGAGATAAAATTGTAACGCCTAGCTTTGTTTATTATTCGATTGCAACTGTGGCAGTCTTGGGTATACTAGCCTATACAAAACACTTAAAATATTACAAGAAACAACAATGATAAAAATGTTACTTTAATTTTAAGTGTTATTCTTTTTAGAGTTCTTCACAAAAACAGTAAATTCGCACACAAGATGCTTCGGCACAAAAATTAAATATTCATTACACTATGTTTAGTAAATACATCAAGTTAGCAATTGCAGGATTGATTTCCGTATGGGCCATTTTTCAATTTATAGAAGAAAATATCATGAATGGTATCATGATTCTTTTATTAGCTGGAATCTTTGTGTTTTTCTACTTTAAAAACGAATTCTTATTGTTAGCCTTTATACAAATCAGAAAACAAAATTTTCCAGGTGCTCAAAAATGGCTGGCCTATATTAAAAATCCTAGCAGTGCTTTGCGCAAGCCACAAGAAGCCTATTATTTCTTTTTACAAGGTTTGATGCAAACGCAAACGAGCATGACAAAGGCAGAAAAATTGTTTAAAAAGGCTTTGAGTATAGGTTTGTCGATGGATCATGATATTGCAATGGCAAAATTAAATCTTGCAGGAGTTGCCATGCACAAAAGAAGAAAGCGAGAAGCGACTACTTTGTTGTCTGAAGCGAAAAAATTAGATAAACACGGAATGCTCAACGAGCAAATCCAAATGATGAAACAACAGATGAAGAAAATGTAAGTTTTTTTCAACTAGCACTAACAGCTTACCATTGGTAAGCTGTTTTTTTATACCTTCGTTTTATTCAAATATTATTCAAGTCATGAACAGGATTCAAAAAAGAAAAAAGCCAAACAAAGTAAAAGCAATTGTGCTTGCAGTTGTCTTAATCGCGGTATTGGTACTATTCAAGTATGTTGATGCAATTATACAGGCAATTTTTCCGATTTGATCTTATCTTTTCAAGACACGTCCTTTCCAACGAAATGTCCCAAGTTGAGAAGCAATAAAAATAATTGAACTGAAAAAAGGGTAAAGCAATGCACTCAATACAAATGACTGCATTCCTATGCTTTGTTGGAAAATTTTCCCTGTCTTTTGTAAGAAAATATAGTCTAAAACCCCTTTTGTAAAGAATAATATTGCCGCCACCAAAGGGTCTGTTATCAAAAGGACTAACAACAATACATTACATACTAATACGAT
>JBMZVD010000085.1:0-8254 GCA_049625305.1 Flavicella sp. | reverse complement strand
ATCATATTAAAAGAACCTCTAATACTTGTAGCATCATTGTCTACTAATTCAATATATCCCTCATCCAAAGGCCACGCATTGATTTGCCTTTCGTTCGAAATAGCCCATGCTGGTGCATCTGCACCCTCATAGTCAATAGGACCATTAGAACCACGATATACTTCAGTTTGTCCATAGAATTTGGGCTGCTTTCCAAGCATCTTTAGCGGCATCAAATTTTACTTGGTCTGGGTTTGAGGTAAAGGCAGTAATTTTTGTTTGCATTCTAATTGCTGCATCGTAGCTGTCTTTGTGGCTAGCATACACGATATCAGCATAGTTTTCTATAACTGCATTTGCTGTTGTTGCATTCACGGTTTTAAATGTTCCATCGTCCTTGTTGTCATCTTCCGAGCAACTGAATAGTACCATTGCTATCAATGATAAAATTCCAAATTTAATTCTAAGTTTCATTGTGTTTTATTTAGACTTGTTAAATATAGCACATATATAAACAACGATACTTAATCCAAAAAATTATTTAGAACTATTTTAAATAAAAGAGCAAATTGTAGTATTATACTACTGTATGCTTAAGTATTCCATTAGATTAGAAAGCATGTTTGTACATGATTTTAATTGAGATTTTTTTACATATTCATTCGCTCTATGTGCTTGATCTATTGAGCCGGGACCACAAATAATACTTTCAATACCTGCTTCAGCAAATTGTCCTGCTTCTGCTGCATATGCTACTGTGTCGAGTTTGTGGTTTGAATTGATTTTTTGCATTAATTTTACAATGGTAGTATTGACATCTGTACTCAAGGGCGGTACTGGTGGATGCAAAGCTCTAGTCACTATACTAAAATCAGGAAATATTTCTAGCAATTCTTTTTTTCTATTCAAACAATGTTTTTCGAAGTCAGCGATGATATTTTTGGCTGAATTTTGAGGTATTACTCGGATATCCCAAGAGAAGTGCGCCTTATCAGCAATAATATTTGGAGCGATTCCACCATGTATACATCCTATATGAATGGAGGTGTGAGGAGGAGTAAAACGCTCGTCTACTGATGAAATTGCTAATGACTTCATTTTATTTTCCAACCATAATACGAGTCGTGCTGTCTCGTGAACGGCACTAACTTCTTTCAGAATTCCACTGCTGTGCCCTGCAGTACCATTGACCGTGGTTTTAAAAAAACCGATGCCTTTGTGACCAATCATAGGCTGCATATTTGAAGGTTCACCAATGATGGCGTATTTTGGCGTTTCACTATAATGGTTTTGTAGATGTGCAATCAATTCAGGAGCCGATAAACAACCTATTTCTTCATCATAAGAAAAAGCAAAATAAATAGGGGTTTTAAGTTTTGCTTTGCTGAGTTCGGGTAGAAGGTGCAAACAACAAGCAACAAAACCTTTCATGTCACAACTCCCTCTACCATACAATTTTTCATCTCCTAAGTCAGTCAATTCAAAAGGATTTGTGAGCCAATCTTGTCCAACCACTGGAACCACATCTGTATGTCCTGATAAAATAACACCACCATCCACTGGAGGTCCAAAACGACAGTGCAAGGAAGCCTTGTCGCCTTCTTCATTGGGTACTAGGGTAGTGGTCACTCCAAAAGATTCAATATAGGATTGGATCCAATGGATGATGGATAAATTACTTTCTCCTCCTAGTACAGGAAAAGACACAAGTTTGGATAGGAGTTCAGCTACGTTCATAATTGTTTTATATGGTAAAGGGGGGCTTTGTTTTTTAAAGTATATTTGTCAAGGCTAAAATACATCATTTAATCTCTTTTATGGAACAACAACCCAACAATCCTATACATGGTAAACGACTTGACACTATCCTCAAAGAATTGGTGGAATATTATGGTTGGGAACACTTGGGGCATAAAATCAGAATCGGTTGTTTTCGCAACAATCCATCTATCGGTTCAAGTTTGACTTTTTTACGTCGTACCAATTGGGCAAAAAGTAAAGTTGAGGCATTGTATATAGAGATGTATCGTAAGAACAAAAAAACTTGATTTACATCAACGATACGTAATTAGGCAGTAAGTTATACATAGTTGTGTTAACTTTTCTATTTACATCACATTTTTTTGTTGAAATCTGTGTTTTTTAGTTGGTTAAATTTAACGTTTGCATATTATTTTATTGCTTGTAAATCTTGATGAGCTCACTAATACCAATAACTTTGATAGTGTTTGATTGTGTTTTGTTTATTTAGTAGTTGGCTACGTTTACGTATTTTTTCAATTCTGTTTCATTAATTTGAGTAAATTTATTGTAATGAAATTGATAATAGCTCACCAAGCTCAATATATTTTAGAGTAGCAATATTATCCATATTTAATTCCCCCCCTTTGGTCATAAATTTTTTGATTGATTTTTGTTTAAAACCACCTAGAAAAGGTGGTTTTTTATGCATTATTACTTTATCGAAATTGGGAATTAAACTTTTCTAAAACTTTGGAATCTGATATTTGAAATTTCAGTTTTTGGTTGCGCATAAACCAAACAAAATGTAAAATTATTTTATTGTGAAGTTTAATATATTCCATGTACAATAGTTATGAATTCTTTAATATCTCAAAAAAGCCCATATTGTGTGAGAAAAAAGCGTATATTTGCACGCAATTAAATGCTAAATTTATTTGCACATGGCTACTTCAAAAATCTTAATGGAAGGATTGACTTACGACGATGTTCTTTTAGTTCCTGCTTACTCAGAGGTTTTACCCGCAGACGTAACAATTCGAACAAAATTCACTAAAAATATCAGTTTAAATACCCCTATCGTTTCTGCCGCTATGGATACTGTAACCGAAGCTGCTATGGCTATTGCCATGGCTCGTGAGGGTGGTATTGGTGTTTTGCACAAAAATATGTCTATTGTCGCTCAAGCACAAGAGGTGAAAAAAGTGAAGCGTTCTGAAGCCGGAATGATATTAGAGCCGGTAACCATCGGCGTTGATGCTACTGTGTTGGATGCCAATAATATTATGGCTGAACATAAAATTGGTGGAATTCCTGTAACCAATGACGCTAATGAATTGGTTGGTATAGTTACCAACAGGGATCTACGTTTTGAAAACGATAATACTAGAAAAATAGCAGATGTAATGACATCTGATAATTTGGTGACAGTTTCTCAAGGAACTTCTTTAAAAGATGCAGAAATCATCTTGCAGGATAATAAGGTTGAAAAATTACCTGTAGTAGATGCAGACAATAAGTTAGTAGGCTTGATTACTTTTAGAGATATTATAAAGGTACGCGAAAATCCTGAAGCCAATAAAGATTCTTACGGTCGATTGCGTGTAGCTGCTGCCATTGGGGTTACGGCTGATTGTTTGGACCGCGTAGCTGCCTTGGTCGCTGAAGGTGTGGATGCCGTAGTTTTGGATTCTGCACATGGTCACTCCGTAAATATCTTGAATAAATTAAAAGAGGTAAAGGAAGCCTATCCTGATTTGGATGTAGTTGCTGGAAATATTGTTACTGCAGATGCGGCCAAAGATTTGGTAGCAGCGGGAGCTGATGCCGTAAAAGTAGGGATCGGACCTGGATCTATCTGTACGACACGTGTGGTAGCTGGAGTTGGATACCCACAATTGTCTGCAGTTATGAATGTAGCTGACGCATTAAAAGGAACTGGAGTTCCAGTAATTGCTGACGGTGGTATTCGTTATACGGGAGATATTCCAAAGGCGATCGCAGCAGGAGCTGACTCAATCATGTTGGGTTCTCTATTAGCAGGTACTAAAGAAGCACCGGGCGAAGTAATCATCTTCAACGGAAGACGTTTTAAAACTTACCGTGGTATGGGATCTGTATCAGCTATGAAAGATGGTTCAAAAGACCGATATTTTCAAGGAAAAGAGGAAAATAATCTTAAACTAGTACCAGAAGGTATTGAAGGACGTGTTCCTTACAAAGGGGAATTGTATGCAACGATGCATCAGTTTATCGGTGGTTTAAGAGCAGGTATGGGATATTGTGGTGCTAAAGACATTGAAGCGCAAAAAAGCAACTCTACGTTTGTGAAAATTACTTCTTCAGGAATCGCAGAGAGCCATCCTCATGACGTCACAATTACCAAAGAAGCACCAAACTATTCTAGATAATTAGTTTTACATAATTCAAACAAACAGCCCTTTCAGATAAAGAAAGGGCTGTTTGCTTTGTATCATTAGTCTCCCTAAAATATCTTAATTAGAGTTTGTCTTTGAGGAATCTAGCAGTAATAGATTTTTTATGTTTTACCATTTCTTCAGGAGTTCCTTGAAATAGAAGATTACCACCTTTTTTACCACCTTCTGGCCCGAGATCTATAACATAGTCGGCACATTTGATGAGGTCTAGATTGTGTTCAATGAGTACGATTGAATGTCCTTTCTGCAATAGAGCTTCAAGTGAAGCTACTAATTTTTTTATATCGTGAAAATGGAGACCTGTTGTTGGCTCGTCAAAGATAAATAAGGTTTTGTCTTTGGTTGTACCTTTGACCAAAAAGGAGGCGAGTTTGATACGTTGTGCCTCTCCACCTGACAAGGTAGATGATGATTGTCCTAATTGTACATATCCCAACCCTACATCCTGAAGTGGCATTAGTTTGTTGACAATTTTTGTTTGGTGATGGTTGTCAAAGAATGAGATAGCATCATCTATAGTCATGTGTAGGACATCGTCGATAGTTTTGTCTTGGAATTTGATTTCCAACACTTCTTTTTGAAAGCGTTTTCCACTACATTCGTCACATTCTAAGTGCACATCAGCCATAAACTGCATTTCAATGGTTACTTCACCTTCTCCTTTGCATTTTTCACAGCGTCCTCCTTCTACATTGAAAGAGAAGTGTTTGGGTTTGTAATTACGTACTTTTGCAAGACTTTCATTGGCAAATAAGCTACGGATGTCGTCATAGGCTTTGATATAGGTCACAGGGTTAGAGCGAGAGGATCGTCCTATTGGATTTTGATCTATAAATTCAACTGATTTTAAACTACTAAAATCTCCATTCAATTCTGAAAACTCACCCATTTTTTCTCCTTGTCCCATAAATTCTTTTTGTAAGGCTGGATAGAGTATTTTTTTAACCAAGGTACTTTTACCAGATCCTGAAACTCCTGTAATCACTGACAAAGTATTCAGAGGAATGTTTACATCAATATTTTTGAGATTATTTTCTCTGGCTCCCTTAATAGTAATGCATTTTTTTATAGGCCTCCTTTTTTTAGGTACAGCTATTTGGAGGCTGTGGTTGAGATATTTCGCTGTTAGAGAGTCTGATTTTAAGAGTTCTTCAAAACTTCCTTCTGCCACAATATTACCACCGTGAGTTCCTGCCTCAGGGCCTATATCTATAATTGCATCTGCTTCTTTCATGATGTCTTCGTCATGTTCGACAACAATCACGGTATTTCCAAGTTTTTTTAATTGATGTAATACCTCTATCAGTCGTTCGGTATCTTTTGGGTGCAAACCAATACTCGGTTCGTCTAATATGTACATGGAACCTACTAAACTACTGCCTAAAGAAGTTGCTAAGTTGATGCGTTGACTCTCTCCTCCTGAAAGTGTATTTGAAGTTCTGTTGAGTGTAAGATAACTCAAACCAACTTTATTAAGAAATTCAATACGATTTTCGATCTCAACTAGTAGGCGTTTTGCAATACTAACTTCGTGAGCGCTCAAGGTTAATTTTTGAAAGAAAGTAGCCAATTCATCAATAGGTAGTTCTACCAATTCAGAAATGTTTTTACCTGCTATTCTAACATAGTTTGTTTCTTTTCGTAACCGTTTTCCATTACAAGATCTACACGTATTACGCCCTCTGTAACGTGATAACATGACACGAAATTGAATTTTGTAGGCTTTTCTTTCTACATAGTCAAAAAAATCGTGTAGTCCTGTGAAACCAGAAGTTCCATTCCAAACCAATTCCTGTTGATCTTCTGTCAATTCAAACCAAGGCTTGTGGATGGGAATGTTGTGCTTGTAAGCACTTTCTATCAAGCGGTCTTTGTACTTTAAAAAAGAGTCTGTTTTCCAAGGAGCGATGGCATCTTCGTAAATAGATAAGGCTGTATTCGGAATGACGAGTTCGGGGTCGATACCCATTGTATTTCCATACCCCTCACATTCAGGACAAGCACCATAGGGGTTGTTAAAACTAAAAAAATGGGTGTCAGGTTCTAAAAAGGTTTGACCATCAAGTTCAAATTTATTGCTAAAATGAATGAGAGAATTGTTTTGTAAATTTTCTAGTACACAAATTCCTTTTCCTTCAAAAAATGCAGTCTGAACGGAGTCTGCCAAACGGTTAAAAAATGCCTCATCTTCTTGAATTACAATCCTATCAACCACCAAAAACAAATCATTTTCTTTGGCTGCTTTGTGAAGACTTTCATCGTCATAAGTTTCCAAAAAACTACTGTCTATACGAGCAACCTTATCCTTTACTTTAATTCTGGCATAGCCTTGTTGAGCTAAAAGATTTATAACAATCGAAGGTTTTTTATCCTTTCCAAATTCGATGGGTGCAAGTAGAAGAAATTTTTGACGTACTTCACTCTTTTGGATATGGTTAACAACGTCCGTAACACTATGTTTTTTTACTTCATTTCCTGAAACAGGAGAGTAGGTTTTACCAATACGAGCAAAGAGCAGTTTTAAATAATCGTAAATTTCAGTAGTGGTTCCAACCGTAGAGCGAGGATTGGTAGAATTTACTTTTTGTTCAATGGCAATAGCGGGTGCTATTCCTTTGATGAAGTCAACTTTGGGTTTGTGTAATTTTCCTAAGAATTGACGCGCATAAGAAGAGAGACTTTCCACATAGCGTCTTTGCCCTTCAGCATACAATGTATCAAAAGCTAAACTCGATTTTCCAGAACCAGAAAGTCCTGTAATGACTACCAATTTATTTCTTGGGATAGCAACGTCTATATTTTTCAAATTGTGCAACTTGGCACCTTTGATCAATATGTTTTTTTTGGGGTCTAGCGACTGAATATTTTTTGTCATTTTTTAAAAAATAGAAGTTGTAAAATTAACCAATTTTAAGGTGTTAATAAAACGGTTTTTAAAAAAAGCATTTTGAAGATTAAATAGAATGTAAGTTATATGAATTTGTATATCTAGGATAATTTTATCATATTTGAACTTTAATTTAATAACGAGCATATACAACAAAACTACTTTTTAAGTTTATTAACACAAAGCCTATCATTGGCTTTTACCCTTAAAATTGTTGTTTTATGCAAAAAAGTTTTCCATCTGATAGTACCCTAGTATCAAATTACATCCAAGGAAATGAATATTCTTTGGAGGTGTTAGTGATGCGTCACAAGCAAAATATATTTGGTTATATCTATTCTAAAGTTTCAGACAGAGTTCTTGCTGAAGATATTTTTCAGGACACATTTATCAAAGTAATTAAGACCTTAAAACAGGGAAAATACAATGAAGAAGGTAAGTTTTTACCTTGGGTCATGCGTATTGCTCACAATTTAATTATTGATTTTTATCGAAAATCAAACCGTATCCCTAAATTCAAAAGAACTGATGAATTTGATATTTTTTCTATTCTCAGTGAAGAGGGGCATGATATAGAGACGAAAATGGTTACAGAACAAGCTTACAAAGACTTGGTAAATTTGATTCAGTATTTACCTGCAGAACAGAAGGAGGTATTAAAAATGCGTATTTATAACGAATTGAGTTTTAAAGAAATTGCCGATCAAACAGATGTTAGTATCAACACTGTATTAGGGAGAATGCGCTATGCAATAATCAACATGAGAAAACTGATAAAGAAACACGAAATTGTTATTTTGGATTGATATACTAATTTGAAAAAATAGACGTTTTTATATTAATTAACCAATAGAAACGTATATATGACACAAAACTACACAAGTAAAAAACAAAGAAATCAAAACGAAATTTTACCTTCAAAAAAAAGTATTGATTTTATTTTGAATTTTTCAAAATCTTATAAGGTTTTGAAAAATTCCAGATTAAATAAGACCATTGAATTTTATTCAAATTAAATTTTTAAACCTCTTTTAGAGGTTTTTTTTTTGAACTATTTTTGATCTGATTGTCTGCGTTATATTTGCTGTTTTTGTTTTTTTTTAAAGAAAAACAAATTCAAATAGGTTTTGCTAAACTATTCAACATAGTTTTCCTTTAAAAATTGGAAATTATTTAAATTTTGAAATCTCTCTTATATTTCTATAAAATA
>JBMZVD010000084.1:0-8342 GCA_049625305.1 Flavicella sp. | reverse complement strand
GATAGGTGTCTATATCGAAGACTTGCTCAAAGGAAAGTCCAAAAAGTTTGTTGGCGACAGTAAAGGCACCCTGCAATACGTTTTCTAGTTTAAAATATGGTTTTAAAGCTTCTTCGTCAAAGTCAAAAAGTTCTTTTTTTAACTTTTCAGCATAGTAAGCACCGTCCCATTTTGAGAAGTTTTCAATGCCATCTTTTTCCGCGTATTGCGACAGTCGATCAAACTCTTTTTTGGCTGCTGGTTTTGCTTTTTGAAGTAGGTCGTTAGAGAAATCCAAAACAGTTTTTGGGTTTTCTGCCATGCGCTCTTCCAAAACAAAATCTGCATGAGAATCGTAGCCGAGAAGTTGAGCTCTTTGATAGCGTAATTTTACAAGTTTCAAAACGATTTCTTGATTGTCATATTCGTTGCCTTGGAATGCTTTCTTTCCAAAAGCGATTGCCATTTCTTTTCTAAGAGAACGATTCTCCGCATAGGTAAGAAATGGGATATAACTCGGGTAGTCTAAAGTAAAGATCCATCCCTCTTTTTCTTTTTGGTCTGCGGCTAGTTTAGCTGCTTCAATAGTACCTTCAGGAAGTCCTTTCAATTGTTTTTCATCTGTGATATGAAGTGTATATGCATTGGTTTCTGCCAAAGTATTTTCTCCAAATTGTAAAGAAAGCCTCGCTGCCTCTTTGTCGATATTTCTTAGAATTTCTTTTTTGTCTTCACTCAGGTTGGCCCCATTTCTAGAAAATCCTTTGTATTGTTTTTCGAGCAAAGTCATTTCTTCTGTGTTTAAATTCAATGTCTTTCTTTTGTCGTAGACATTTTTTACTCTTTCAAACAAGATCTTATTGAGTCTGACATCGTTTGAAAACTCTGATAGCCATGGTGAAACTGTTTGCGCTACTTTTTGTAAAGTTTCATTGGTTTCAGCTGAATTTAAGTTGAAGAAAATACTTGAAATTCTATCCAGTAGTTCTCCAGAGTTTTCCAATGCTATTGTAGTATTTTCAAAGTTGGCAGTCTCTTTGTTTTCAGTAATTGCTGAAATTTCTTGCTTTGCAATAGCAATTGCTTCTTTGAAGGCAGGTTCAAAATGTGCGTCTTTGATTTTTGAAAAGGGAGCTGTTTCAAATGGAGTATTGAAAGTTTCTAATAATGGATTTGTCATAATATGTTATAATTTTGACCAAGCAGTAATACCGCCCGTCAAGTTTTTGATGATTTTATTTGGGTATTTTTCTAGCAATATTTTTGTAGCAATACGACTTCGTTGTCCTACTTGGCAATATACAATAATGGTGTCAATATCTTTAAGTAATGCCATTTGATCTTGTAGTTGGTGAAGAGGGATGTGCAAACCTCCTATGTGAAAAGTTTCTCTTTCTATTTTTTTTCTTACATCCAAAAGTGTGAAGTTGCCAGTCGGTAATTCTTCTTTAAGTTCTTTTGGAGAAATTTCATGAAAAGAATTGGTTTCAATTCCGCAAAAAACAGCATAATTGTCTAAAAGCTTTGTGATGTTTGCATTTTTGGTTTTTGAGAATTGTAAGATGTTTTGTTGAAGGCTCAAGCTGTTGAGGGTTAAAAGTTTTCCTGATAATATTCCGTTGAGTTCACAGATAATTTTGAGCACTTCATTTGCTTGCAGTGTACCGATGATACCAGGTAGTACCCCCAAGACTCCTATGTCAGAGCAGTTGGGGATTGAATTTGCAGAGGGAGGGGTAGGAAATAGACAGCGGTAGCTAGGACCATTGTTATAATTAAACACACTAACCTGCCCTTCAAACTTATATATAGCACCATAAACTAATGGTTTTTTAGTGAGTATAGCTGCATCATTTGAAAGGTAGCGAGTTTGGAAATTGTCAGAGCCATCAACGATGATGTCGTATTGTGAAAACAGTTCAATAGCGTTTTCTACAGTGAGTAATGCTTTGTAGGTTTTAAAATTTACAAAGGGGTTTAGTTGCTGCAATCTCCTTACTGCACAGTTAGTTTTTAACTTGCCGATGTCTTCTGTAGTATATAGAATTTGTCTTTGAAGATTGCTACGACTCACAGTGTCATTGTCAATAAGGCCAATAGTTCCAACACCTGCAGCAGTAAGGTATTGCAATATAGGGCAACCTAATCCTCCTGCGCCAATGACCAATACTTTACTTTTTTTTAGTTTTAACTGTCCCTTTTTTCCAATTTTATCAAGAATAAAATGACGGTTGTATAGCGTGTTTTCCTCTTTAGTAAACATAGGTAAACTTTGTATTTATTTTTACAGTTCTAATATTTTGGATATCATTAAATCAATATATGTGATTCGAATAAATTGCTCTTGTTTTTTTGTGTAAAAAACTGTATATTAGTGGAATATAAATATTCGCTTTCTTAAAAGCGTTTAAGTTACAACCAGTTCTCATAACTACCCAATATGTGGTTGTTTTAACATTATTACCCCCTCTATTGTTTTAGTTTCAAAAAAAACAATATCGTAAAATTAAGTAATAATATTTTTAAACAATATAATATGGGTATAGAAAACTACACAATCAAATCACACAAAGGGCAAGGGGTAAAAACAAGCATTCTATTTATTATTCAATCTTTTGTTGAAAATAAAGTGAGTGGATTGAATTTTTTTGAAAAACTTCTAATTTTAATTTACACATTAATGACGATAGTGTTCCTAGGGGCTGCTGTCTTTTTAGTGCTGTCTCAAGGCTTTAAATATTAGAAACTAGTCTGTTCAGTTTTAGTGTCATGTCTCAAGTTTCTTATGAATCGTTAATTTCGAGCAATTATTAAATTGTCAAGTCAATCAATAACACTTGTTTTTAGTTTTTAATTGCAAGTTTTCAATTTTGATTCTTGGAAATTTATTTCATAATTGCACTTCGTTTTGTGATTCGGAAATTTGTTGCTATATTTGCACCGTAAAAATCAATATTAATTAGAATGAAGGGGACTTACAAGTCCCCTTATTTTATACAAAAGAATAGATTGTTTTATTGAAATTATGGATAAAAAAAAGGTAATAGATTTTACTGAACAGGCTTTGGCAGAAAACAATAGTTTGTTTTTGATAGGTCTTGATTTTATGCCAGATGGTAAAATAGCTATTGTAATTGATGGAGATGAAGGTGTTCCTCTGAGCGAATGTATTCGTGTGAGTAGATCTGTTGAAGCCAATTTAGACAGAGAAGAAGAAGACTTTAGTTTAGAGGTAAGTTCACCAGACATCACAAAACCTTTAACCGTTTTCCGTCAATATAAAAAAAACATAGGAAGAACACTTTCCGTAAAAACGAAAGAGGAAAAGATAAAAGGAACTCTGGTTGAAGCGAGCGATGAAAAGATTACATTGGAATGGTCAGCTAGAGAACCAAAACCAATTGGAAAAGGCAAAGTTACTGTTGTTAAGAAAGCAACAATTGCATTTGACCAAATTGTAGAAGCAAAAGTAAAGCTAATTTTTTAACGAGTACGTGAAATGGAAAACATAGATTTAATTAATTCATTTTCAGAATTCAAAGATGATAAGAGTATAGATAGAGTAACATTAATGTCTATTCTCGAAGAAGTTTTTAGAGCTGCATTAAAACGAAAGTTTGGTTCAGATGATAATTTTGATATCATTATCAATCCTGATAAAGGAGATTTAGAGATATGGAGGAATAGAGTTGTTGTTGCTGATGGAATGTCAGAGGACGATAACGAGGAAATAGAATTAGCAGAAGCACGTAAAATCGAGCCTGATTTTGAAATAGGAGAAGATGTTTCTGAAGAAGTAAAGCTTTACCAATTAGGAAGACGCGCTATTTTGGCGTTGAGACAAAACTTGATTTCTAAGATTTACGAGCACGATAGTACGAATATCTATAAACAATTCAAAGAGTTAGAGGGAGATTTGTATTCTGCTGAAGTTCACCACATCAAAAACAATGCAATCATTTTGTTGGATGATGAAGGAAATGAATTGGTACTTCCTAAAAGCGAGCAAATAAGATCAGATTTCTTCAGAAAAGGAGAATCTGTAAGAGGTGTTATCAAATCTGTAGAGTTGAGAGGTAATAAACCTGTTATTATTTTGTCAAGAACAGCTCCTGGTTTCTTATCTAAATTATTTGAACAAGAAATACCTGAAGTTTTCGATGGTTTGATAACTATCGAAGGAGTTGCGAGGATTCCTGGAGAAAAAGCAAAAATTGCTGTTGATTCTTACGATGATAGAATTGATCCTGTTGGAGCTTGTGTGGGTATGAAAGGTTCTAGAATTCATGGTATTGTTCGTGAATTAGGAAATGAAAACATCGATGTAATTAATTATACAAAAAATACTCAAATTTTTATCTCAAGAGCATTGAGCCCTGCGAAAATAGTTTCGATGAATATTACTCAAGAACCTGAAGAAGGTAAGAGAGGAAGAGTAGATGTTTTCTTACGCCCTGAAGAAGTTTCTAGAGCTATTGGTAGAGGAGGTGTCAATATTAGATTGGCAAGTGAATTGACTGGTTACGAAATAGATGTTCAAAGAGAAGGAGTAGAGGTTGATGATGTAGAATTGACAGAATTCTCTGATGAGATAGATTCTTGGATCATTGATGAGTTCAAGAAGATAGGTTTAGATACAGCGCGTAGTGTTCTAGATAAAGATGTTGACGAATTAGTAAAAAGAACAGATTTAGAAGAGGAAACAATTCTAGATGTTCAAAAAGTATTGCGAGAAGAATTTGAATTATAAGCATTCATTGGAATGATTTATTTAAATTGCACTCTCAAAAAGAATATAGAATAGATTGATTGAATTTATAGGTGGGTTTGAATGCCAAAACACAAATCTCACCGAAACCAAAGTTTCGTAAATACATCAATCCAACAACAATAAATAAGATATGGCTGAAAACAAAACAATACGACTCAATAAAGTTCTTAAAGAACTTAATATCTCTCTTGACAGAGCCGTTGAGCACTTGGCAGGTAAAGGAGTCGAAGTAGAGGCAAGACCCACTGCTAAAATTTCTCACGATGTATACGAAGTATTATTGGAGGGTTTTCAGACAGATAAAAACAAGAAAGCTGCATCTAAGGAAGTAGGAGAAGAGAAGAAAAAGGAGAAGGAAGAACTTCGTTTGGCTCAAGAAGCTGAAATTGAAAAGAAGCGTCAACTTGAGGAAGAACGTCGCGCTGTTGTAAAAGCAAAAGCCGAAAAAGTTGAGATCAAACAAGTTGGAAAAATAGACGTTCCTGGTTCAGTCAATAAAGAAGAGGTGCCTTCTGAAGCAAAAGCTTCGGATGCTTTTTCTGAAGAAACATCTTCAGACAAAACCAAAGAAACGGAACCTGAAGTAGTCAAAGCTAAAGCTAAAAAATTAGAGTTGAAAACATTAGGGAAAATTGATATTCCCAATGATACTTCTAAAAAACCTAGCGCAAAGTCTAATGCTAAACCAACGGCTAAACCTGTTGAAGTAAAAGAGAATAAAAAGGTGCAAGAGGTTAAGGAATCTAAACCTACAGCAGAAATAAAAAATTCTAAAGATTCAGAAGTAAAACAAGAAGAATCTGAAAAGTTAGTTACTAAGTACAAAAAATTAGACGGTCCTAAATTGACAGGTACTGTCATAGATTTAAAACAGTTCGAACGTCCTAAGAAGAAAAAAGAAGATACAAAATCTGAAAATACAGATAAAAAGAAACGTAAGAGAATTGTAAAACCTGCAAATCAAAGTAGAAGACCTGGAGCTTCTGCTAATGGACAAAGAGGTCAATTTAATAAAGGTAAAGGTAGAAATCAACGACCTGCACCGGTAAAAAAAGAAGAGCCTACAGAAGCAGAAGTTCAAAAGCAAGTACGTGAAACCCTAGAAAGACTTCAAGGGAAATCTTCTAAAAACAAAGGAGCGAAATACAGAAGAGAAAAGCGAGAATTACATCGTGAACAAACGGATAAGAATCTCGAGCAAGCAGCTGCTGAAAGCAAAATATTGAAAGTAACAGAATTTGTTACTGTAGGTGAAGTTGCTACCATGATGGATGTATCTCCGACTCAAATCATATCTGCGTGTATGACACTTGGTATGATGGTGACTATGAATCAACGTTTAGATGCGGAAACTCTGACTATTGTTGCAGATGAATTCCAATACTCTGTTGAGTTTATTGGTGCAGAGGTAGAAGAGTCAATCCAAGAAGAAGAGGATAGAGAAGAAGATTTAATGGAGAGAGCACCTATTATTACGGTAATGGGACATGTAGATCACGGTAAAACTTCTTTATTAGACTACATACGTAAAGCAAATGTAATCGCTGGAGAATCTGGAGGTATTACACAACATATTGGAGCGTATTCAGTTGAGTTATCAACAGGTCAGCGTATTGCCTTTTTGGATACACCAGGTCACGAGGCCTTTACAGCCATGAGGGCACGTGGAGCACAAGTTACAGACTTGGTTATTATTGTAATCGCAGCAGATGACGATGTGATGCCACAAACTAAAGAGGCAATTAGTCACGCACAAGCAGCAGGTGTTCCTATTGTTTTTGCTATTAATAAGATTGATAGACCGGCTGCCAACCCTGACAACGTAAAACAACAACTTGCCTCGATGGATTTGTTAGTTGAAGATTGGGGTGGAAAGATACAGTCACATGATATTTCTGCTAAAACAGGACAGGGTGTTGACGAGTTATTGGAGAAAGTTCTTTTGGAAGCCGAATTACTTGACTTAAAAGCGAATCCTAACAAGCGTTCAACGGGAACTGTAGTTGAAGCATTATTAGATAAGGGTAGAGGATATGTTTCTACAATTATGGTTCAGGCTGGTACTTTAAAGATAGGAGATTATGTTTTGGCTGGAAGACATTCTGGTAAGGTAAGAGCCATGTTCGATGAAAGAGGAAACAACCTGAAAGAAGCAGGTCCTTCGACACCAGTCTCTTTATTAGGTTTGGATGGTGCGCCTCAAGCTGGAGATAAATTTAATGTTTTTGAAGACGAAAGAGAAGCAAAACAAATTGCAACAAAAAGATCTCAATTACAAAGAGAGCAATCAGTTCGTACCCAGAAGCATATTACACTTGATGAAATCGGTCGAAGAATTGCTTTGGGTGATTTCAAGGAGTTGAATATCATTCTTAAAGGTGATGTAGATGGTTCTGTGGAGGCATTGACAGATTCTTTCCAGAAATTATCAACAGAAGAAATTCAGGTAAATATTATTCACAAAGGGGTAGGTGCAATCACCGAATCTGATGTTTTATTAGCATCAGCTTCTGATGCCATCGTAATTGGGTTTAACGTAAGACCATCTGGAAGTGCTCGTTTGATTGCAGATACAGAAGAAGTTGATATCAGAATGTACTCAATCATCTATGATGCAATCAATGATTTAAAAGATGCCATGGAGGGTATGTTGTCTCCAGATATGAAAGAAGAGATTACTGGTACTGCTGAAATTAGAGAAGTTTACAAAATTTCTAAAGTTGGTAATGTTGCTGGATCAATGGTGTTAACTGGAAAGGTGATGAGAGATTCTATGGTTCGTGTAATTCGAGATGGAATTGTTGTTCATACTGGTGAATTTGCAGCTTTGAAACGATTTAAAGATGATGCAAAAGAAGTAACTAAAGGTTATGACTGTGGAATGCAAATAAAAGGATACAACGATATTAAAATCGGTGATGTTATCGAAGCTTTCCACGAGATAGCTGTTAAGAAAAAATTGAAATAATTTACTTTTTTTTATAAAGTCAAAACCGTCAAGTAGCTACTTGACGGTTTTTTTATGAATTCATTGCGCTAGAATTTTTGTGGATTCAAAGATCTACAATTGTTAATCAAATTTGCTGACTTCTACTCCTATTTATTATTCGTAAAACGACAATTAATTAATGCTCAATATATGCATGGAGGATTAAAAAAAACCTTAGAATGATTTTCTAAGGTTTTTTGTGTGTGGTATGCTCAGATTAATTTATAAAACTCTGGCTCCTTTGTATTTGCTTTTTATAGAGTTTAAAACTCTATCTGCTTCAATTCTAGTTTGGTATATACCTGTTTGGATTTTCCATTCAGGAACTTTGTAAATTCTTTTGATGACTATCTCTGGAAATGCTTCACGAAACTGCTTTTCAATAGCGCTAGCTTTCTTTTCATCACCATTGTATATTTGAATTTGATATCCCCTTTTTGAAAGTGCATTAAAACTTCTTTTTTTGTATAGTAAACTGTCTAAACTTGAATGTTTAACTTCTTGGGAGTATACAAATGAACTAAAAAAAATAAAGATTACTGTAAGTAGTTTATATCCTATTTTCATACGTTAATAATTGAACTGTAAAAGTAAAATTTTTAA
>JBMZVD010000083.1:0-8574 GCA_049625305.1 Flavicella sp. | reverse complement strand
TAAATTAATGATTTTTCAGAAAAACTAATTTAATATGAAAATACAAAAATAGAGTTAATTTTACTTGTACGTACAGACAATTTGTTAAAAAAGTCAAAAAACATAAAAGTATTGATTATGTAAGTATGACTTCATATACCACAAAATAGTATCGTATACAACAGACAATATTTTTTAATAATTGAGAACTATTATTTGTAAGCCAACATTGACTCTTACTTTTATAACCACTGACAATTGTGAATGATCAATCAGTCAATCCCATAAAGAAACCTACGCTAAAAAAAGTACGTAACTTGTCGATACCGTTTACCCAAGAAACGTCAAAAACAACAGGACCTAGGATGGAATTGTAGGAAGTCGTTGTTCCGATGGAGAGTAAATTTCGAGATGTTGTGAGTGATTGCCAGTTGTCTCCTCCTGAGAAAACAGTTTTACTAAAACTTTTAAAATCCCGATTACTTACCGATGCATAATTTACATGTGGGGTGATATAGATATTGTTTCGTGGGTTCCATTGCAAGCTTGCATGTAATTTCACAAACTGATTCACTTTGAGTTCGTTTTCGCGTAAGCCTGGAAACGCAAAACTTTCCTCAATAGAACTCCCTCTATTTCCCCCGAGAAAAAACTGAGATCCGAAACCATTTTTTAAAAAATCCAATGTTCCTGCTTCCAATGGATCTGTAAAAATAAAACTACTTTGTCCATTCAGAATAAAGGAAGTTTTTTCGTGCAAAGGCCAGTATTTTGCATAGGAAAAGATAAATTTCGAAAATCCATTTGTTTTCCCTTCAAGGAGTGCTATGGAGCCTGTATCGTATTTTGAACGAACGTCAAATCTCAATGACCTAGAAAATTTTACTTTAATTTTCTCCCCTTTGGTGGCAAAAAATGGCGTATTGAGCGTGTTGCGAACATAGTGCGCATCAATTTCCAAATTTCTAGAGGTATATTCAAGCAATCCCAATAAATTGTCATTTAATAAAGGGTTTGCTTTGGGTTCAACATACAAACCTTCAGCACGTATTCCTACTCCCACATAGCTTTCAAGTGCTTGCAGGTTGCGATTGATTTCAGTGTCCAATTGTCTGAAATTAGATTTCATTCGGTCTGCATATTCTCCATTAAAGAAGGTGTTGTGTTCCAAAAAACCAAAAAAGGCCTCACTGCGCCACCACCAAGATTTTGAGGCTCCAAATTGTCGCTGTGCTTGTACTCTAAAACGCGGTTGTTCTGCAATGTCAGCACTTAACAACACTCTAGAAGAAGCTCCCAATAAATTTCTTCCTTCATAATTTAACAATACGCCCGTACCACGGTAAGAATCATAGTGTAACGATGCCTTTAATTGGTGATTGGCATGTTCTTCTCCAATTATTTCAAGGCCTAACTTCCCGTCTTCTCGAATTGTTTTTGTTTTTATGTGGTGGAATAAAGTAGTACCCATCGCATGGTCGATCCCTTTTACCAATTCTTGAACACTATAAGGTTTGTTAGCAACAATATTGGCTCTTGACTTTACCAAAGGTAGGTTGTAAGGACTCACGCCGCTATATACGACCGTATCCAAGCTGACTTTTTCGGGAGCCTCAGGAATGGATACCTTTTTTTGTGTGTAGGGCTGTAACCTTTTCGACAAGGCTACCAAGGCATCGTGTTGCAGTTTTGTACCAATGATTCCTTCTTTGTAAATAGCTTGACTGCTGTTAAAGTCCCCTGTTGAATGGGTTAAATTTGGTAGGTGATCGATCAGGATATCGCACCCCAAGCGGCTGGCCTCACTCTTTTTATTACTGACCAACATTGCTGTTTGAAACAACAAACTGGTGATGTCTGTCAATTGCTCTTTGGACTTCATTCCCCCACCAACATCACTTCCAATGATGATATCAGCTCCCCAATCTTTAGCGACATCTACCGGGAAATTGTTGAGTACGCCACCGTCTACCAATAAAACATCTTTATATGGAACTGCACTAAAAACTCCTGGTATGGACATACTGGCGCGCATGGCTAGTGACAAACTTCCGGCTTTGATTACCAACTCTTCAGCATTGACGATGTCAGTTGTCACAGAACGATAAGGAATAGGCAAATCATCAAAGTCAGAGATTTGAAATGTAGGATAGGTGTAGATTGCTAAGAACTCTCTCAAGTGTTGATCGTTTAATAAGGAAGAAGTTGTTGTCAGTTTTTTGTTTTTAATATCAAAATTCACCAAATACCTACCAAACTCACTTTTTTCTTCTACACTCACATCTTTTAATGCCGTTTTGCCCCCCAAAAGCAAATCCCAATCCGCCTTTTGGGTGATGGCTGCAATACTGTCTCCGGAATAACCCATCGCATAAAATCCACCTACCACACTTCCAATACTAGTTCCAACGATCAAATCAGGTACAATTCCTAAAGAATCAAGGGTTTGCAACAAAGGAATATGAGCCATCCCTTTGGCCCCTCCTCCACTCAACACCAAAGCTACTTTGGGTTTTTTAGCTTGTTGTGCGTTTACAAAACTCGAAAAAAACAGTATTAAAGCCGTAAGTAACAGTGAAATCGATCGGAACATGTTAAAATATTTTTGACAAACATATGCATTTATACACAAATAAATAGTGTAGCATACACGCTATCAATCGAATTAAAATATTTTATTACCTATGTACAACACCTATTGGTGCTAACTGTTTGATGTTGACAATTATCTTTTACCCTTTGTAGCGTTCGCTTAATTACTTGTTCTACATTGCTTGCCACTTAGTAATAGTTTCGCCAAGTTCCACTCCAATCGTATTTAATATCGAAAGATGTTTCTCCTTTGGAATGATTTTAGAAATAGATTTAGAGTTTCTATGGGTTGGAAGGGTATCAAATAGAAGGACTTTACGAGCATCAAAAATCTCATCATTTTCTCCTATAAACAACCCAAATGGTTTGGAAATATGTTTGAATTTTTTAGTAGCAGCGTAGGGTGTCGTTGCATTTGACATACAAACTGTTAAAGCAGTAACTATGGTTGGATTGGCTCTTAATACTTCTTTTGGATAATTAAAAAACACAGCATAATCGTTTAAGTTAGCAACGCCTCCCGATTGACCGTTTGCAATGAATTTGGGAATGTCAACTTCAAAAAATGGCACCGCATCATTCCGGGTTGTCTGCACATCATCTCCCAAATAGGGTGAAACAAATAAGTAACCGTCTACAACAGCTAAACCTTTTTGTGAGGAGTAATTTAAAACGGTTCCAGCACCAGATGAATGACCTCCGAGATACAATGGTTTGTCTTTTTCACGTACAATTTTTAGCAACCTACTTATGTCTTCATATACTGCACGTACAGATGGAGTGTCCCCTCTTCTTCCCGCAGATGCTCCATGTCCTCTTAAATCCATCAAATAGCTTGTTACATTGTACGTCTCACTTAAGGTCTTTGCAAGTTTTAAATACCCAAGTTTACTGTTGGCGCCACCTCCATGAATAAATACCAAATTCGCAATAGAGGTTCCCTTTGCTTTAAACTCGTAATAAGCGATTTGAATTGAATCGAAACTATTGAAGCGTTTGGTTTTGTAGTGAAAAGTATCTTTTGCCATCTCTTCATAAACTTCGGTAAAAGAAAAGTATTTTTCATTTTGTGCACTTCCTTTCATCGCTAAAAGCATTGATACAATGCTGGTAATTTTTAATACTATTTTCATTTTTTTATAACTTTTTGTTTGTCGATACAAGAATCAGATAATTTTGTTTTTATAGTGCTTTGAATTACATTTAGGGACTTAAAAAGTGAGATGTAAGACTTACTTTACTAAAGCACAATTTCAGATCTCTAAGAATGAACGTAACTACTCCAAACAATGCGCTTGCTGTTTTGCCTTTTCAGAATATGAGTGGTAACATCGATGATGATTTTTTTACAGATGGCATCTCCGAGGAAGTGCTCAATGCACTCAGTAAAATAGAAGGCTTAATGGTAGTTTCAAGAGCATCTTCATTTACCTACAAAAACACAAAAAAAGATATCAATGAGATTGGAATAGCTTTGGGTGTCAAATATATTGTTGAAGGAAGTGTTCGAAAGTACAATAATCAAATTAGAATATCCGTTCAATTAATACAAGCCGAAAACCGCTTTCAAATTTGGTCGGAAACCTATGATCGTGAGCTCAAAAACATCTTCGAATTACAAGATGAAATAAGTTTGAAAGTGGCTGAAAGTATTCGTGAAAACTTCGGACATTTTGAAATTAAAAATCACCTTGTACATAAGAAAACCAATAGCATACAGTCCTATTCTAGTTATTTAAAAGGCAGGTGCCATCAGTTGAAATGGAACTTCAATGAAATGGATGAAGCCATTGTGAATTTTGAGGAAAGTATCAAACATGACCCTCATTTTTACCTTCCTTATTTTGGATTGGTACAATGTTACGGTTACCAATTATCATGGGGATACATTGCTAAAGAGAAAGGCATTGCATTAGCTGAAGAAAATTTTGCAAGAGGTTACCAATTAAACGAAAATTCTGAGGAAGCGTATTTTGCTTTAGCGAATAAGTATTTGTGGGTAGATTGGAACAAAGAGGCAGCTATTTCAAATTTGAAAAAAGCATTGATTTTAAACCCCAATAACTCTGAGTTTTTAGAAACTTTCGCCGAATGTTATCTATCTATGGGCAATTTTGACCAAGCACTTCATTATATAGATAGAGCAATTACTTTAAGCCCATTATCGGCAAATCATTATTTGAACAAAGGGAATATATTATTTTACCATAACGAATTAGAGGATGCCCTGAAATATTTTGGAAAAGCAATAGAGTTTGACCCTTCCATGGAGTTAGCGAAACAATGGTTTGCAGTTTGTTTGATTCAAAAAGGCGATGAAAAGCATTTGAATAAATTTCTAGATAACCATCCAAATTTACTTGAGTTTCATTTCTTTAAACCCTTTTTTCAGGCTATAAATAAGGGGAAAGTATTGGAATTGAATACGCTTCCCGAGCCAAAGGATCATTTATTACCTTGGAGTGTCTGGTTGCCTCTCTATGGTGAAAAAAAAGAACAAGCGATAGCACAATTAACTTCACTAGTAAGTCAAAGAGTTGCTCAATGTATTAATTTCCAAGTAGACCCATTTGTCAAAGCTATAAAAAATGAAACGGTTTTTGCTAAATTGGGTGAAGTTGAGATTAAAAAGTTGACAGAACAGCCTAAAATGGTGAAAGTAAAATCTAAAAGCTTGCTATCTCCTTCTGATCAAGATTTGTATTTAAAGAAACTTCACAATTTCGTTCAAGTTGAAAAAGGATTCTTGGATCGAGATTTATCATTGAGGGGTCTTGCTAGTCATATGGGTTTGAATGCAAACCGACTTTCTTGGTTGATAAATGAAGTACTTAAAAAAAGCTTCAACGAGTATATTAATGGACTTAGGTTGGCAGAGTTTAAAAACATTTCTCTAAAGCAGGAAAATCAAAAACTTTCAATTCTTGGTTTGGCTTACGAATGCGGATTTAATTCTAAATCGGCATTCAATGACTTCTTTAAAAAGGCAGAAGGGATTACTCCAAGTCAATGGATTAAAAATCAAAATTGAGTAGCCTCATACCATTTCTTAGGAATTGATTTTATGCGTTTTACTTTTACTAAACAAAAAATGTTTATTCTAAGGATGCGTGAATTATAAAAATATGAAAGTGTAAATTGACACAACCACATTGAATTTTGAGAATAATTCGGGTAATTAACTGCATATCAATTGTGTTAAAGAACCAATGCAACTGCCTAAATATCATTGAGACAATGTACATCTGATTCAATTTAACAGCAGCTATTTTACACCATTTGAAATCTTTCACAACAGAGGTTTTCAAACTTTTCCTATTGGGAATATGGTGGTATTACTCCCTCTTTTGTAAAAACAATTCTAAACAGTGAGCATCCCAAACTCAAATAATATCAGTACCACTGAGGGAAGCAATTGCTCGAATCACCAAAGATATAGAGATCTAATTATTAGAATTACAACAAATTGAATTGTAACAATTGATACTTCATTTATTGTTAAAGCAATCTATATCAAGATAAAAGCAAACACAATTGCATCAATAATTTTAAATCGTTAACTTAGAGAAATGTAACCTTTAATAATATATTTATGAGTTTTGTAGGAAAACAATTCCCTTCTATAGCAGTCAATGCAATTGATAGTATGGGAGAAGAAAAACAAATCAATATCAATGAACTCGCCAAAAGTAAAAAGTCCAAAGTTTTGCTGTTTTGGTATCCTAAAGATTTCACTTTTGTGTGCCCAACAGAGATTCATGCTTTTGAGAGCAAGTTGGAAGATTTTAAAAAAAGAAACACTATTGTAATTGGGGCATCCTGTGATACCAATCAAGTTCATTTTGCCTGGTTGAACACCCCAAAAGACGACGGTGGTATTGAAGGTGTTACTTTCGATTTACTTTCTGATAGCAACCGTAATCTCTCAGAAGCTTTAAACATACTAGAAGTTGACTATGAATATACAGATGATTTGAGTGACGAACCTATTCGTGTAGGTGATTACGTAACCTATAGAGCCACCTACCTAATTGACGAGGAAGGAGAAGTCTTCCATGAGAGTATAAATCACATGCCTGTAGGTCGTAATGTAGATGAATTTATTCGTTTGGTAGATGCCTATACACATGTACAAGAGAAAGGAGAAGTATGTCCTGCCAATTGGAGTGAAGGAAAAGAAGCTATGAAGGAAAACCGAGAGGGTGTCGCAGATTATTTAAAAAAACATTAAAATAAAACCTATGTTCAAAGAATTAACTACGGACAGTCTACAGCAAGAGATTGAGGACGGCAAACTTACTTTTGTTCAGTTTACCGCCTCTTGGTGTGGCAATTGCAGAATGCTAAAACCTACTTTTAAGAGAATGGGGCAAGATTCGGAGGAATTCAATTTCTTAATAGTTGATGCTGAAAAATTCCCAAACTCTAGAGGTTTGGCTGAAGTAGATAACTTACCGACGATTGCTGCTTTTAAGGACGGACAACTTCTAAAACAGATTCAGACCAACAAACCGGCATTACTAAAAACCTTTGTCAATGAGATTACCAGTCATTAAACACATTCATAATTTTATTGAAGACAAAGATGCTGATTACGTAGAAGAAACCATAGCACTACTCGAACACCTTTGTGAAAGTACCGATATCAAAGACGAAGAATTGGACGTAATTGGCGAGCTGCTCTCCAATATGTACGGCGCACTGGAAGTGGACAAATCTGTCAAAGCTGGAGAAACTCAAAAAAAAGCTTTGAATGCTTTTATGAAAAGAGTTCTTGGCTCTATTGACACATAGATATATCTATTTTGTTCAAAACTAGGTTTTATGTGTTTGCACAAATAAAGCTTGTGGCCAAACAAATAAGGTGGAGCTACTATTATTTAAATAGTTACAATCCCTATATAATTATATGGGGATTGTAATTTCAATAAGAACTGTAAGGACATGGTGAATTTATGAACAACAACTTATTTAATTCACGATTAGCAACTTTTAAAAATATCTAAATGAAACCCATCAATTTCCTATCGTTTCGAAAGCACCAACTTACAATCAGCTATTTGGCATTGCTTGTAATCTTTGCATGTGGCAAAAAGAAAGAGACCGAAAAAAAAGAAACTCCAAAAATTGTTTTGGAAAAACTGACAAATTCACCCTTATACTCAGATGCCAGCCTAGTCTTGAGAGAATTTCAAAATGATACGCATGAAAATCATGATACGATTCATTTTAAATTTGAAGTAGGCGATTATGTACTAGGAGCACAGACGGATAGTAAAAACAACAGTGAACTAGCCAACTCTAAAAAGGGACAACACATACATTTTATTCTTAACAACCAACCTTATTCGGCGTATTACACTCCGAATTTCAAGAAAAACATTCCTCATGGAGTGCATCATCTAGTTGCATTTTTAAGTCGCTCTTACCACGAGTCTGTTAAAAATGAGAATTCTGTAGTAGTTACAAAACTTATCGCAGGAGAAAATACGAAGGATACAATTGGATTGGATATGGAAGCCCCTACCCTGATCTATAGCAGACCCAAAGGAAAATATGTGGGCAATGATACAAAAGGTGTATTACTTGACTTTTTTGTAATCAATACTGAACTATCAGAAAAGGGAAATAAAGTAAAAGCAACCATCAACAATCAAGAATTTACAATTACAGAATGGGTTCCCTATGTTATTAAGGGCTTGCCTACCGGAATTACAAACATCAATTTAGAATTAATAGACGCTAAGGGAAACCCCATACCAGGACCTTTTAACAAAGTGACACGAAGCATCACTATTGAAAAATAAGGCTATTTTATATAGAATTCTTTAAACGCAGAAGCTAGGTTGAGAAACATTGTAGTTTTTTTTAAAAAACATAGTTCTAAAAACTATTTGTTACACTTTTTTTTCGAATTGAAAATAAACTATTTTTGAGATTACAACAATATTATAATCCAAAGTATGCTTTTAGTATACTTTCGATGAATTAAAAAATAATGCG
>JBMZVD010000082.1:0-8646 GCA_049625305.1 Flavicella sp. | reverse complement strand
TATCGGTTTTGTAGGATTGGGCCCCTCTTCAATGATTGAGGTCAATTTCTTGCGCTTTTCAGCTGTTTCTTCACCCACATGCACACAAACCAATTGGGCATTGAACATGTTAGATAGTCGAATAGCTTCAAAGATGTTTTCTTTTAAATTTGGTGAAAATGCGACTCCAATTAGGATTTTTTCGAATGTATGCAAATCAGAATTATTTATTTTTTAAGCTACTTCCAATATATTAAAAATATCTAAAAATGTTTAAAGATATATGAAAATAGATAAACATTTGATAATTAAACATCCAGCTTGAATGCTTTTTTCAAAAGTTCAATGTCAGGATTGTTTTCTAGCATTTTTTTAAACTTCTCTTGTGGAGTGTATACAAACTTTTTCTCAACTGAAGCTTCCACTTTAACTGTAAGATCAATACTGAAATTGTTAAGTGTGTTGCGTAAGTATTTTAGTAATTTAGGTTTCAATCGTTCCAATTGATCAGCCATCAAACTGTTTGGTAATGTATAATAGATGTGAAAATCTTTTAGTTTAGGTTGAGAAGCAGCTAAAATAGAAGCCAAACTCTTGTCACCGCCTTTAATCAGTAACTTTGTGAAACTTACCCAAACCTCCTGCATTTTTGTCTCTGTAAATTTTGTTTTAGGAAGTGTGTTTCTATCAATTTCCTCGATAGGGGTATCAGCAACTGCCTCTACTTTTTCTGTCAAACTTTTTAATGACAAGGCAGAGGCTCTTCGTCTTGTGCTACGTGGTTTTTTTTGAATAGGGGTAGTGGGCTCAACAGTTTTTACTGTTGCTTTGTCTGTCTTTACTACAGATTGAGTATTTGCGTTTTGAGTGGTCTCAAGTGTCTCTTTTACCAATTGATTGGCAAAAAATGAAGCAGGAATTATGTAGTTACTACTTTTTTTTTTTCTGACTCGAAAGTAATGGAGGCTATTTGCATTAGTGATAACTCAACCAACAAACGTTTGTTTTTACTCACTTTATAATTCAAGTCACAATCGTTTGCCTTTTCAATAGCTTCTAATAAAAATGGCATAGGTGCAGCAGAGGCTTGATTTAAATATTGTTTTTTAGCAGCATCTCCAACCTCTAGCAAAGCTACAGTTTCTTTGTCTTTGGCAACGAGTAAATCTCTAAAGTGTGTCGCCAAACCGTTGATAAAATGATGTCCTTCAAAGCCTTTGCTAAGTATGTTGTTGAAAGAAATGAGAACTTGAGGGATGTTATTGGAGAGTAATAAATCTGTAATATTAAAGAACTCATCGTAATCAAGTACATTTAGATTTTCAGTAACGGCTTGCCTTGTAAGGTTTTTACCTGAATAACTAATCACTCTGTCAAATATTGATAAAGCGTCACGCATCGCACCATCAGCCTTTTGAGCTATGACATGTAAGGCATCATCCTCTGCAGAAATTCCCTGAGATTCTGCTATTTTCTTTAAGTGATTCTTTGCGTCTAAAACACCAATTCTTTTGAAATCAAAAATTTGACAACGCGACAGGATAGTCGGAATAATCTTGTGTTTTTCTGTAGTCGCTAGTATAAAGATAGCATGTGCTGGTGGCTCTTCCAATGTCTTTAAGAAAGCATTAAAAGCGGCTTGAGATAGCATATGTACCTCATCAATTATATAAACCTTGTATTTTCCTGTTTGTGGCGGTATACGTACTTGGTCAGTCAGTGATCGAATGTCGTCAACGGAATTGTTTGAAGCGGCATCTAATTCAAATACATTGAAAGCAAAATCCTCGTCTTCAGAAGTTTCAGAAGAAATGTTGATTTGCTTTGCAAGTATTCTTGCACAACTCGTTTTTCCAACTCCTCTTGGTCCTGTAAATAGCAATGCTTGAGCCAAGTGGTTGTTTTTTATAGCATTTTCCAAAGTGTTGGTAATGGCCTGTTGGCCAACCACGTCTTCAAATACTTGCGGACGGTACTTTCGAGCAGATACTATAAATTGTTCCATGTACTGATATTTTTTGCTTAAACAAATGTAGCAAATAGCATCTGCATAAGCAATAAAATAGTAAATTGAATTTAATCTATGCTCGATCTACGGTGTTTTTAATTTTCAGTGTTCCCTATGATTTGAATTTAAAATGGTTTTATTATTTTTCAGTGATTGTACGTTAGGTTGTCGAATAAATTTCGTCCAATGAAATATATTAATTAAATTCAGTTGATAATTTAGAATTCTTATGACCCATACTTCCCGTAGTTACCAGAACTTATCTCTATTTGTAATGTTTGTTTTTGTGTGTACTTATAACCTTACATCTCAAAATTATATGGAAAAATACAAAGCAGGAACATTAAAAGTTGCCTATTTTGCTAGTGGTTGTTTTTGGTGTGTAGAGGCTGTGTATGAAAGTATTCAAGGGGTTGAAGAGGCAGTCTCTGGTTATGCGGGAGGAAGGACGAAAAATCCTACTTATGCACAAACTGCTTCTGGTAAAAATGGTCATGCAGAAACGGTAGCTGTTTACTATGATCCCAAAGAAATAACTTTCAAATCTTTGATAGATGCTTACTATGCTTCTCAAGACCCTACAACTTTTGGACAAGCTCCTGATTTTGGGATAGCATATCGCTCAATTATTTTCTACCAAAATGAAGAAGAAAAATCCATTGCAACAGAAGCATTTGACCAACTAAACAATGGTCGTTATAAAGGAAAAGTTGTTACAGAGATTTTGCCTTTTCAGGTTTTTTACGAGGCAGAGTCCTACCATCAAAACTTTGAATTGTTAAATCCTTACAATAGATATATTCAAGGGGTATCCAAACCAAGGGTACAACGATTTAAAGAAAAATTTTCTTCATTGAAAGAATAATTACATTCCATCACACTTATATACATTAAGTTCCATTATTTATGTCACAAAAAAAAGTATCCTTCTCATGGGCCTTTAAAGAGTTTATTTGGCCTCGAAAAAAAATTGTTTTTACAGGTATAGTGTTGATTCTCATACGAAGTATATCCGGATTGGTTTTGCCTTATGCAAGTAAGAATCTGATAGATGATTTGATTCCCTCTAAAGATTACAATGGTTTATTTTTCTTATTGGCTTTTGTTTGTATAGCGATATTGATTCAAGCATCAACCTCTTTTGCATTGACACGACTTTTGAGCGTAGAAGCACAGTTTTTGATATCACAGCTTAGATCTAAAGTGCAACAAAAACTTCTGCGTTTACCGGTGCGTTTTTTTGATAATAACAAGTCAGGTGCTTTGGTTTCTAGAGTTATGACAGATGTTACAGGAGTTAGAAATTTGATAGGTACTGGTTTGGTACAGTTGATTGGAGGTTCTGTTACTTCAATTATATCTTTGGTGATTTTGATAAAAATCAATGCTTGGATGACATTTTTTGTGTTGGTTCCTGTGTCCATATTTGCATTGATTGCGATGAAAGCTTTCGCATTTATTCGTCCCATTTTTAAGGACCGTGGAAAAATCAATGCTGAAGTCACGGGCAGATTGACAGAAACACTCAATGGTGTGCGTGTTATCAAGGGATTCAATGCAGAGGAGCAAGAGAGTGCAGTCTTCAAGATAGGTGTCAATCGTTTGTTTTTAAACGTTAAAAAGAGTTTGACATCAACGGCATTGATCACAAGTGCCTCTACTTTTTTATTGGGACTCGCTTCTGCAGGTATCATGGGAATAGGAGGGTATTATATCATGCAAGGAACCTTGACATATGGTGAATTTGTTTCTTTTACTTTATTTTTAGGGTTTATGATTGCGCCTATTGTACAAATGAGTAATATTGGTAGTCAATTGACTGAGGCATTGGCTGGATTAGATCGCACCCAAGAGTTGATGGAAATGGAAGAAGAAGACGATCCATATGAAAGAACGACACACTTGAAAGAAATTGATGGTACAATTGTTTTTGATAAGGTTTCCTTTAGTTATGAAGAGGATAAGGAAGTCTTGCACGAAGTTTCTTTTGATGCTCCAAAAGGAAGTGTCACAGCATTGGTAGGCTCTTCCGGTTCTGGAAAATCGACCATTGCTGGTTTGGCAGCTACTTATTTGAATCCTACAAAAGGAAAAGTAACGTTGGACGGTATTGATTTAAGTACGGTTAATTTAAGTAGTTTTCGGAAAGATTTAGGAGTTGTTTTGCAAGACGATTTTCTCTACGAAGGCACCATACGTGAAAATATTTTGTTTCCAAGGCCAGATGCTTCAGAGGCCGATTTGATGGCAGCTGTTTCAGGAGCTTATGTAGATGAATTTACCAATCGTTTTGAATTGGGATTAGACACGGTAATAGGTGAGAGAGGTGTCAAGTTATCTGGAGGGCAACGACAACGAATTTCTATTGCACGTGCATTGTTGGCAGCACCCAAAATTATTATTTTAGATGAGGCTACCTCTAATTTAGACACTGAAAGCGAGGCCTTTATTCAGAAAAGTCTTCAAAAATTAATGGAAGATAGAACGACATTTGTCATTGCTCATCGTTTGAGTACCATTCAGAAAGCGGATCAAATCCTGGTTGTTGAGGAAGGAAATATTGTGGAAAGAGGCACACATTCTGAATTAATTGCTAAAAAAGGCAGGTATTTTGATTTATTTACTTATCAAAGTAGAATATAGTGTTTCTAAAAGATCCCAACGTAAAAAAATCCTCTGTAAACATACTATTTTATAGAGGATTTTTTGACTTTTAGATAGTCGCATTGGCTAGCTTAGCAGTTTTTGTTTTCTTTTTTTTTGATTTTTTAAGTTTTTTATCTTTGGCAGTATACAAGTCACTTTTCAAAAATTCATGTGAGATTAAAACTGCTTTTGCTTTGTCTTCTCTAGTGTATTCCCAGTAGTCATTGATAACTTTGTTGTAAGGAAATTCAGCTCCGTCTACCTTGTATTTCCTTCTGAGTTCCTTTAGTTTTTCTTTTAACTCTACAACTACTTCTTTGTACGCTGACTTGTCATATACATTATTATCCTCTGTTGGATCTTTTTTCAAATCATACAATTCCCAACCAGGAGGAGTATCAGGTCTGTCTTTTTTCTCCAATGTACCATAGAAAAACAACAGTTTGTAGCGTTCAGTTCGTATGCCAATATGTGCAGGAACTTTGTGATGAGCCATGTGTAAAGGGTAGTGGTAATAGGCAGATTGATCCCAATTTCCTGGAGTTTTTCCAGATTCAACAATAGATTTAAAGCTGTTACCTTGCATTACTTTAGGAATGTTTGCACCTGCAAAATCTAACAATGTGGGTGCAAAATCAACATTTTCGATGGTAGCTTTGCTACGACTTCCTTTTTTGATCGTTTTTGGATAACGAATGATAAAAGGCATGCGCATTCCTTCTTCATAAGCCCAACGTTTGTCAAAAAAGTCATGTTCTCCTAAATAATAACCTTGGTCGGAAGTGTAGATAATGATCGTATTATCATATATTCCTTCTTGCTTTAAGTAAGCAATAACACGTGCAATATTATCATCGACACCTTTCACACAGCGCAGGTATTTTTTTAGAAATCGTTGGTAGGTTTGTGAAGTAGATACATCTTTACCTGCAAGATCAGTTCCTTTGTGAACTTGATGGTTATACCGTTCCTTATTACGAATGCTGACAGAGGAACCAATTCTATGAATTAATTCGTTTTTGTAACCTCTCGTTGCTATTGAACCATTATTTTTTCTATCTCTTAAATTTTCGGGTTCTGGAATTGTTATTTCTGCTAGATAGTTTTCATATCTCGGGGCATAGTCATAATTACCGTGCGGTGCTTTGAAGTGTAATTTTAAGAAAAAAGGTTTTTGTCTGTCCCTTTTTTGTATCCATTCAATTCCTGAATTTGCAATCATATCGGTGGAGTGTCCTTGCATTTGCACACTTCCTTTTTCAGCTTTTTTTTGAGTTTTAAAAACCTTTGTCGGTATTCCTTTTACAGTAAATATTGGGTTGAAATAAGCTCCTTGTGAGTGCATTACTTTGTAATAATCAAATGCTAAAGGGAGTGTTCCAAGGTGCCATTTTCCGATAACTGCTGTCTGGTATCCAGCATTTTTCATTTCAATACCCAGGTGTTGTTTGTCTTTTGAAATTTTTCCTCCCAAAGATGTCACACCATTGATAACACTGTATTGCCCAGTTAAGATGGAAGCACGACTTGGAGAACAAATAGAATTATTACAAAACGTGTTTTCAAGTACCATTCCTTCTGAGGCTATTTTATCGATTGTAGGAGTGGGGTTCAACGAAGCCAATCTTCCTCCATAGGCACCGATTGCTGTTGTTGTGTGGTCATCAGACATAATATATAAAATATTTGGTTTTTTTTGACCATGTAGGCAGTAACATAAAAATAGTAGAACTATTGTAACTATTTGTTTTTTGAACAAAGGGTAGTAAAAAATTGTATTCATTTTAGATAGTTTTGAATGTTTTTGTTAAAACCAATTGAAAGAAGTACAATCGAGTTCAAGTTTTATGATCAAATAAAATTATACAACCTTGCTGTTTTCGAAGCGTTTATAAACAACAAAATCTAAAATAAATGTTACATTATGGGGTTCAAGACACTTTAAATTAATTCATTGAAAACTTTATAGGTTGTTGTTTCCATCAAAAAACAAGTTTTAAGCTTAAAAAAATATTTTAACTTGGATTTTAGTTGATGTTTTGATTCTTGGAATTGTTAGCATTGGAATCCATAACCGTAAAAAAATTTACATTATCAATAGCATAAGTTTTTACCACTTTTTTATCAAGTTCTTTTTGTTTTAAGCTATGATATTTTTTGAAAAATAAAAATTCAAAGCACAATACAGCAATACAAATACCAACAATACAAGTTCTCATAGCTTTAATTTTTTAGTGTTATTAGATGTTTTTTCAGTCAACCATTCTAATGCAAATAGAATTAGTTTTTGAAAGTTTTTGTCTTTGGATACTGCGAGACTGTGTCCCAAAGCTGTATAAAAAACCTTACCCTCACCATATTTTTTAACCCATGCGACAGGGCTTACTTTTCCCTTGTAATTCGCAGTTAATAGTATTTTGTTTTTAGGATTCAAATGGGTGTAAAAATAGAGCTCTTCATACACTTCATAATTGGCAAAGGAAGAGTTAAGTAATTCGTTTTTTTGAAACAAATTAACGGTGTATGTGTGCATTTTTGGGTGGTGATCAAATCTTGCTCCGATCATTTTGTAAAACTCAGACCAATCTCCGATTTTAGTACTTCTAAACGATGCAGTAGCCGAGTGTATGCCCAAAACAGGCATGCCCTCTTTAACTGCTTTTAAAATACCTTTGTATTGTTCTTGTGAAAGATTGTTTATAGTTGTGTTGATGAGTAATACATCATAATTAGAGAGTCTATTGACAAATACTTCATAGTCCTCAGTATAAGTCACAAAATAATTGTTTTCGATTTCTAAGAACTTTCTAATTTCAGAAGCTCTTCTCAAATCATCGTGAAAATCTCCACCCCCGATATACAAAATATGTTTTTTTTCTCCTGCTATACGTTTTTTGTAGATCGATTTGTAGGGGTCAAATCGAACACCTTCTTTTTGTTGAGCATTCGCAAACAAACTACTTAAAATCAATATTAATATAAGCTGTAACTTCATGTTATAATTTTTTTAAGTACAAGTCCTTGAACGAGATATCAATGATATGTTTTTTATGCAGTTGAATCGATAATTTACCATTCATACCAACTCCCATATTTTTGTGAACACTATCGTTCAATACTCGATTTCCATCAAAGTCTACCAATTTTACACCGTTTAATTTGGTAATAATTTTGGTTCCTTTACAAAAAAGGTACAATTCATTCCATTGGTCTTTGCCAGAATGGTATTCCCAATTTTCTGGCGTTGGGTAGCTTTCTAGTTTCCAAGAAGAGGTGAGGGGGTATAACCAATGTTTTACTCCATCTGTTTCATCGTATAGCAATCCAGTTCGAAAAGGTTTGGGTGGGTGAATATCAATTTGTGGGCCTTGCATTTTGTTTTGAGCCAAATCCAACTTACTTCTAAATTGCAAACCACTGTTCCCTTTAAGGGAATCATTGCTTTTAAATTTTAATTTGAATTCGAAATCACCTAACGACTGCTCAAACACTAACCAACTCCCAGGATGGTTTTTTTCATCAGACTTACAGTGAATTACACCATTTTCAATAGACCAGAAACTTTTACTTTTTTCTAGATCACTACTCACAACACTCCAATTGTTGAATGATTTTCCATCAAAAACAGATTTCCAATCTGTCGAGGTTGATTTTTTTGAAGGTGTAGAGCATGAAATGACTACCAATGTAAATAATAGAAACGAACGTTTCATAATTTTTTTATTTCAAACTTACAATTTTTTGAATGTTTGAAATATAACAAAACTAACAAAACCTGATGTGAATATTGCACAGTATGTAATTGTTGGTTGTGATAATTATTAAATGTAAGTCAGTGAATTATATTAATCTATTTAGAAATAATAGTTTTTGGGGTAAGTTCTATTTTATGAAAGTCCAAGTTTATTTGTAATAGCTTTTTTGGTCTCTCTCTAACATTTACGTAAATCAAGTGTATAATACATCAATGCAATACTTGTTTTGATTGGGATTTTAGGATTTATCGCTTGTTT
>JBMZVD010000081.1:0-8678 GCA_049625305.1 Flavicella sp. | reverse complement strand
GAAAAAACAAAAATTATGTGTGGACATGCTAGAGCAAAAGCTGAAAGTTTTGGATGGGATAATGTCAAGACACTATGGTGTGATTTATTAAATTAAAAAGTTTTATATCCCACTTATAATATGGAAAATAAATTGGTCTCCATCATTACACCCTGCTATAATGCTTCAAAGTTTATTGTAGAAACTATCGCAAGCGTACAAGCACAAACCTATACAAACTGGGAAATGCTTATCACTGACGATGGTTCTTCAGACAATTCGGTTGAGATTGTTAAAGCGATTGCAAAAGTAGATCCACGGGTAAAAATATTTCCCATCAAAAATTCGGGTCCAGCAAAAGCACGTAACAATTCCATCAAACAGGCACAAGGAAGCTACATGGCATTTCTGGACAGCGATGATTTGTGGTATCCCGAATTTATTGAGAAATCCATAGCTAAAGTTAAAGATTCAGAAGGTTTTGTATATGCCTCTTACAAGCGCTGTGATGAAATCACCCTTGAACCTACTCATGTGGATTTTATAGTACCTGAAAAAGTGAATTACCACGATATCTTAAAAACAAATTCTATCAGTTGTTTGACCGCTTTTATAGATATTGATAGATTGGGTAAAAAGTTGATGCCCGAAGTACAATACAGACAAGATATGGGGCTCTGGGTGAGTTATTTAAAAGAAATAAACTATGCCTATGGCATCAAAGAACCTTTGGCAATTTATCGAATAAGATCTAACTCACATTCTCGTAACAAAAAAAAGCTACTAAAGCCACAATGGTATTTTTACCGTCATGTTGAAAAAGCGAGTGTTTTAAAGTCTCTTTACTACATGATTGTTTGGGCCTATTATGGTTATATGAAATACAGAAAATAACAACTAAACTGCCAAATAACTTATAAAAACATTCGATAAAAAGCACTATTTCATAGTCAAATGACAATAAATTAACGTCCGATAGCTTATTTTTGATTTAAAAAATCTATTTTTGCAATATTTAATACCCCCTCCTGCAATGAATAAGAAGAAAAAAATCAATTATATCAATGTTTCAGAACGTAGAGTTTTGTTGCGAATATTTGATATTCTGAGTGTTCTCATCGGAATTTTTACCATAGCACGTATTTTAGAAGTACAATACCTTCCCATAGATGCGGATAAGTCCATCCAATGGATTTCTATCTACTTAGTATACTTTATGGTTTTTGGAAGTATATTTGAAATGTACGATCTCAAAACTTCTAGTGCCCGCTACAGTATTTTTCAAAGTATTTTCATCACCGCCTTTACATCTGTACTTTTTTACTTGTTTACTCCGATCATCACACCTTCGTTTCCTAACGATCGAATTGACGTGTTGTTTTTGTTTTTGGCTGTTTTGGTACCCGTAACAATTTGGAGGGTAATCTATAGTACTTTTATCTTTAGTCCACGTTTGGTAAAAAACATCATGGTGATTGGAAATGAAAAACGTGTCAAACACATTTTGCAAACCATCAAGAATAAAAACGTACAGGTAAATATTATATGTTATGTTTCTGATACGGAGATCCAAGGATTGAAAGACTACAAATATATGCCTATCAAAGGGGCCAATTTGAGACAAATAGCTGAGGAAACGGTAATCGATGAGATTATCATATCTAAAAACTCTATCGATTTGACGCAGACACCGGATATTTCCAAGCAGTTAATTTTCCTGTTTGAGCACGGTATCAATATCAAGTCTATTGCTAACTACTACGAAGAAATTACCTTGCGAGTTTCTGAAGAAAACTTGACTGGAAATTTCTACAAGCATGTTTCCTTTAGTAAAAATCACGAAAATACTTTTTATCTGATGTTTGTTCGTTTGGCAGACATTGTCATTTCCCTGATTGGTTTGTCAAGCTTTGTAGTTTTTTTACCCATTGTGTTACTTGGAAACCTCATAGGAAATAGAGGTCCTTTGTTTTACAAACAAGTGCGTGTGGGGCGTAATGGGGAACATTTTAGCATCTATAAATTTCGTTCTATGGTAGTCAATGCTGAATCGGAAGGAAAGGCGGTCTGGGCTAAAAAGAACGACATGCGTATCACGCCTTTTGGGAAGTTTATGCGTAAAACGCGTATCGATGAAACACCTCAGTTTATCAATATACTATTGGGAGAAATGAGTTTGATCGGTCCAAGACCTGAACGTCCTGAATTTGTTGGAAACTTAAAAAATGAAATTCCTTTTTATGCCATAAGACACGTGATTCCTCCAGGTTTGACAGGTTGGGCCCAAGTAATGTATCCCTATGCCAATACGATTGAAGAACAAGGTGTCAAATTACGTTATGATTTGTACTACGTACGTTCACGTGGTTTGTTGTTGGATTTTAAAATTATCTTGAAAACAATTAGCACAGTTCTAAAATTTAAGGGACAATAGTGTTTTTTGTCATAAACTATCCTTACTTTTAGTAGTATCTAAAAAATCAAGGATGAAAATCATATCAAAATTTATTTTCCAAAGTCTTATGGGATGGTCTATTTCAGGAGCTTTCCCTGACAGCACCTCTAAGTATGTAGTCATTGTAGTTCCGCATACTAGTTGGATGGATTTTCCGATTGCGTTGTTTGTACGCTCTATAACAGGCATAAGACCTAATTTTATCGGAAAAGCAAGTTTGTTTCAAGGTCCATTTGGTTGGTTTTTTAGAAGTTTGGGAGGCATTCCTATAGACAGAGACAAATCCAAAAACTTTGTGGAGAAAATAGTGGCCTCTTTTGACCGGTCTGACAAATTGATATTGAGTCTTTCTCCAGAAGGTACTCGAAAAAAAGTGAAGGATTGGAAAACAGGGTTTTACTATATCGCTCATTTGTCAAAGGTGCCTATCGTTCGAGTATCTATGGATTATGCCAACAAGGAAATTCGTATTGCAGCTCCATTAGAAACGTCTGGAGATTATGCAAAAGACTTGCCTGAAATTCGTTCTTTTTTTGACAATATTGAAGGAAAACACAAACATTATAGCTAGAATCACTGTTAACTTCAGTAACTAATTCATTAGGACTTTCAGCATAAATTATAGTATCTTTCGTGAAATTTATTTTGAGATCATATATGAAGAATTTAGCACTGCATTGGAAAATTTTAATTGGTATGTTTTTGGGAGTCATTTTGGGCTTTATCATGCTACAAATTTCAGGGGGTAAAACTTTTGTACAACACTGGATCGAACCTATCGGTACCATTTTTGTAAAAATGTTGAAATTGATTGCAGTTCCTTTGATTGTTGCTTCTTTGGTCAAAGGTATTTCTGACTTAAAGGATATTTCTAAATTTAAATCTATGGGAATCAAAACCATCGTGGTTTATGTTATCACGACGGTAATTGCTATTTCAATTGGTCTGGTCAGTGTCAACCTAAGTAAACCTGGGGAAGGTATTTCGGAAGCTACGATTACCCAACTCAAGCAAACATATGCTTCTAATACAAAAATCAAAGACCGAATCTCTGAAGCTAACAAACAACAGGAAAACGGGCCATTGCAATTTGTTGTGGACATGGTTCCGGATAATGCGTTCAAAGCCATGAGTAACAATAAGATGATGTTGCAGGTGATCTTTTTTACCATTTTTATTGGTTTGAGCATGTTGTTAGTTCCTGAGGAACAAGCAAAACCTTTGAAACACTTCTTTGACTCCTTAAACTCCGTAGTACTCAAAATGGTGGACTTAATAATGCTTTTGGCTCCCTTAGCAGTACTATCTTTGCTAGCAACTGTCATTGTTACCACCAACGATGCAGATGTATTATTTGCCTTGTTGCGCTATGTGGGAGTAGTCGTTGTCGGATTGTTGTTGATGATTGCTTTTTACCTTATCATTGTTGCGTTGTACACTAAGAAATCACCTATTTGGTTTTTACAGCAAATTGCACCTGCGCAATTGTTGGCTTTTTCTACGAGTTCATCAGCAGCAACACTTCCTGTGACAATGGATCGAGTGGAAGAACATATAGGAGTGGACAAAGAAGTAGCGAGTTTTGTATTGCCTGTTGGTGCTACCATCAATATGGACGGTACAAGTTTGTACCAAGCTGTTGCTTCTGTGTTTATCATGCAAGTATTGTGGCCTGAGGGATTGGTGTTTAGCAATCAATTGGTGATTGTATTGACTGCTTTAATGGCTTCTATTGGATCTGCAGCGGTGCCTGGTGCAGGTATGGTAATGTTAGTCATAGTTTTGGATGCGATTGGTTTTCCAAAAGAATTGTTGCCAATTGGTCTTGCATTGATTTTTGCAGTAGACCGCCCTTTGGATATGTTGCGAACAACGATCAACGTTACTGGAGATGCTTGTGTATCTATGGTCATCGCCAAATCAGAAGGAAAACTAGGTACTCCTAAAGCACAAAGTGAACATGCCTAATTCGACTCAGAAAACGGCACATCTATAAAACGAGTTTCTAAATCGGGGGAGGGAAGCATGCAGTGTTCTTCTTTCCCAAACCATCGATAACGATTTTTAGCTATTAAATCGTATAAATAATCACGTGTGATTCTTGGCATTGCAAAACCCAATAACGCCAATTTCCATATAGGAGTTAAATGTTTACAAAGATGAAGTGCAGCTGTTGATTTGATATGAATGTTTTTTTCTGTTACCAGGAGTATGCTGTCAATTTTGGAGTAATCAATTGATTGGTTTTGTAAAAAATCTCGGGCTGTTTTGGATGACAATGCAGCAAATTGAACGTTTTTTCGAGGGTTTCTTTTCAAAACAAAATGAACCGCCCAAGCACATAAATTGCAATGCCCATCAAATAATAAGATGACCTTGTTTTTGCGTTGTATATCAATTTGATTTGTCATGAAAGCATAATGATTTGTGATTTTTATCCAACCTAAAACAATCGATTACAGTACTATAGGTTTTCAAGTTTTTAGATCTTAAATTTACGATAAAAGGTGCTAATTTCTTGGATTAATTTGTAATTTTGAAATACCAAATAGTAAATAAATACGTGAAAGATACGCTCAAACACCAAGGCATGCGCAACCAGTTGGTTGCCATCGTCAAAGACAAGGGAATTTCAAATGTCAATGTACTCAAAGGAATTGCAAAAATTCCGAGGCATTTGTTTTTAGATTCTAGCTTTGAGAGTTTTGCTTACCAAGACAAAGCCTTTCCAATCGCTGCAGATCAGACCATTTCACAACCGTACACCGTCGCTTACCAATCTCAATTATTGGAAATTACACCTGGTCAAAAGGTATTGGAAATAGGTACCGGTTCTGGCTACCAAACAGCTATGTTGTTGGAATTAGGTGCGGAAGTGTATACCATTGAGCGCCAACACGAACTGTTTAAAAAAACCAAACTATTTTTACCCAAATTAGGCTATCGCCCCAAGTTTATGTCTTTTGGAGATGGTTACAAGGGGTTGCCGGACTATGCACCGTTTGACAAAATCATTGTGACTGCTGGAGCTCCATTTGTACCTAAACCCTTGTTGTTACAGTTGAAAGTAGGAGGGATATTGGTGATTCCTGTAGGTGATTCAGAACAAATCATGCACAAATATGTTCGTACAGGTGAAAAGAGTTTTCAAAAACACGAGCTCGAAGCCTGTAAGTTTGTACCGCTACTCGAAAAGAAAAATTAAGCATAAAAAAAAGAACACGGTAGCGTGTCCTTTTTTTATTTTAATCGTATTTGGCATAGAATTTACCATTCCATTTTCCTTGTACACGCATGATCTGTTCGATTACATCGCGTACACAGCCTTCACCTCCTTTTTTGGGAGATATGTATTTAGAAACTCCTTTTATTTCTGGTGCCGCATCATTTGGAGCACAGGCAAAGCCCACTTTTTCCATCACGGGATAATCCGGAACATCGTCTCCCATATACAATACGTTTGCAGGGTTTAAATTGTATTTTTCTAACAATTCTTCGTACTGTATGATTTTGTCATGCGCTCCGAGATAAATATCTGTGATGCCCAAACCTTGCAATCGCAAACGTACACCTTCACTAGAGCCACCAGAGATAATACACACTCGAAAACCAGCATCTACTGCAGTTTTAAGAGCATATCCGTCCTTTATATTCATCTGTCTTACCAAATCACCATTGCTGTGTACTTGTACCATACCATTGGTCAATACTCCGTCCACATCGAAGATAAAGGTGTCAATTTGTGGCATTAATTCTTTATAACTTACTTCCATTTATGCATTGTTTTGTATGTATTCACTGAGCAACGAATATACAGTAGCTTGCTCAGATGTCAAATTCTTTTTATGACTTTCTATGGTTTTTTGGTCTCCACGGATGGCGGGTCCAGTTTGTACTTGTTTTGGAGAAAAGTGTTGTACTTTTTTTGCCGTTTCTAGAATCAAAGGATGCAATATCTCAAAAGGAATCTCATAACGCTCACAAATGGCTTCTCCCATGCTGTATAGGTGATTTACAAAATTATTTACAAATACAGCCGCAACATGCAACTGTTTGCGTTGTTGAGAGTCAATCTGAAACAAGCGTTTGGATAGGGAAGAGGCCACTTGTTCTAAAATGGCTAGATTTTTCTTTGAATTCGCTTCCAAACATATGGGGATGTTATTAAAATCAACTGTTTTTCCCATAGTAAATGATTGCAAAGGGTAAAACACCCCATAATTAGGCGAGTTTTTAAACACATCTACGGAAACTGCCCCAGAAGTATGTACTATGAGCTCTTTTCTATTGCTAAGCTGTTTCGCAACGGATGCAATGGTATCGTCATTTACGGTTAAAAAATAGATATCCGCTTCTTTTAATGATTTTATCGAATCTGTAACAGCAATGTCTTCTAAATTACTAGGTATTTTTTGGATGTTTCGATTGTAGATTTGTACAATTTCTAATTGGGGATTTTTTGCAAATTCGGACAATAAGTGACTGCCCACATTACCGTATCCTATAATACTAATTTTGACCATACAACGAAGATACTATATATTTTAAAACTGCAATTAAAAATAGAATTCGTATTTTTACAAAATAAATACTATGAATTATATTATTTAACAACCCCCTAATTATCTAAATATGAAACTAGTTGTAACTACCCTTACTTTGGTCACTTTTCTAGTGGGAAGTCATTTTTACACAAATGCAGTCAACTCAAACAAAAATACAGTAACTGACAACATTCCTCCAAAAAAAACGACCATCTACAATTACAAAGTCAATGACATTGAGGGGAATACTTTTGATTTTTCTTCCTTAAAAGGAAAAAAAATAATGGTGGTAAACACTGCCTCTAAATGTGGATTGACTGGTCAATACGAAGCCTTACAGGAGATATACTTACGCTATAAAGACCTTGGATTTGTAGTGGTTGGATTTCCTTCTAACGACTTTTTGTGGCAAGAACCGGGAACTGCAAGTGAAATAGCCTCTTTTTGTAAGAAAAATTACGGTGTTACTTTTCCGATAATGTCTAAAATAAAGGTGAAAGGATCAAAAATGCATGAGATATACCATTTTCTTACTGAAAAAAGCATCAATGGTTTTGCGGACTCTAAAGTGAAATGGAACTTTCAAAAATATTTGATAAATAGAGCAGGGGAGTTGGAGAAAATAATTTCTCCTGGAACATCACCAAATGCTCCTGAAATCATAGATTGGATCAAAAAATAAGCTAAAAAACAGCGTATGAAATTAGACATATTGGCAGTAGGTGCTCACCCGGATGATGTGGAATTGAGTTGTGCAGCAACCATTGCCAAAGAGGTAGCCTCAGGCAAGAAAGTAGGAATACTCGACTTGACGCGTGGAGAACTAGGGACACGTGGATCTGCTGAAATTCGTGATGTAGAGGCTGCAGCAGCAGCCAAGATTATGGGGGTTGCTGTTCGAGAAAACCTCTGTTTTGAAGATGCCTTTTTTAGCAATGACAAAGTGCACCAATTGGAAATTGTCAAAATTATCCGTAAGTACAAGCCCGATGTTGTATTGTGCAATGCCCTAGATGATAGACATATTGATCATCCAAAAGGAGGTAGGCTTACTGCTGATGCTTGTTTTTTGTCAGGTTTGCGTAAAATAGAAACAACATTAGATGAAGAAAAACAAGAGGCATGGCGTCCTAAACATGTTTTCCATTACATTCAGTGGAAAAATTTAGAGCCAGATCTTGTTGTGGACGTTTCTGGATATATGGATGTTAAAATTGCTGCAGTAAAAGCCTACAAATCCCAGTTTTTTGATCCAGATAGCAAAGAACCGGAATCACCTATTACGACAAAAAATTTTCTAGATAGTGTTTTTTATAGAGCCAATGATTTAGGGCGTTTGATAGGGGTTGAAAGTGCAGAAGGTTATCAATCAGAACGTTATATTTCTGTAAAAAAAATAAGTGATTTATTTTAGAAAAAAGTTTGGTGAATACCTTAAATAATGTAAATTTGCAACCGTTAAACATGGTGGTTGTAGCTCAGTTGGTTAGAGTATCGGTTTGTGGTACCGAGTGTCGCGGGTTCGAGTCCCGTCTTCCACCCATAGTTTTAAAGGTCTACTTATGTAGACCTTTTTTTTGGAATACAAATCATATCTTATGATATGTAAATTTTATCCATTACACATGAACATTCGTCATATTTAGATCTTAAAAATGCGACAATTATCAGTCTAAAAACTTATTTTTGCAGTCAAAATT
>JBMZVD010000080.1:0-8731 GCA_049625305.1 Flavicella sp. | reverse complement strand
GAAACGCTTTCTTCGTTGATAGCTTCAATCATTGCATCATCAGAAGAGTCGTATCTGAATTCAGTGATTAACTTCAAGTTGTCATCTAATTGAGTACTTGCAGTAAGAGATAAAGCCATTACGCTTGAGTCTTCATCTCCAGCAGATACTGTGAATAATTCTGGTCTCAACCCTAAAGCAAATGTATCAGAGAATGTGTTTTCTAGGTATAATGCAATACCAGAGTATCCACCGTCTAATTTTTCAGAATTTACATAAGCAGCGTTGATTCCTACGAAGAAAGATTCAGTAGCATTAAAACCACCTGTATAGTCTAAGTACATAGCATCATCTACACCTCCATCGTGACCGTAAATTACATTCAAGTACTGTCCTTTGTATCCGATTTGTCCACCGATTTGAGTGTTTCCTGTTACGTTTCCGTCATCACTAGTAATTCCGTGACCGTTAGTTATTGCTAACAAGAAAGAAAGATCCTCAGATGCAGCATAGTCCAATTTAATCCCTGTATGAGAGAAAGGACCTGCGTTGAACAAGTAAGAAACAGAGTAGTTAAAGTTTGCTGCTGGAGAGATTACTTCATACCCTAAGAAAGTATTGAATTGTCCTGCAGTAACTGTTACCTTGTCATTTACATTGTAGTAAGCATACAATTGGTTGATAGCTCCTGCCATGTTAGCATCGTCTGCTCTAGGTCCGAAAGCGATATCAGCAACAACCCCTGATTTAGATCCTTCGTATGCAAATACTGTGTTTGCCATACCCAGTCCAAAACCATTTGCGTTTTGAGGGTTTTCAATTAAGATTCCTGGAGTTCCTGCACCGTCAACAGTGTTTAATGTTCCATAAACATCCACTGTACCTGATACAGACAATTTAGATTCTTGTGCAAATGTTGCGCCAGCAACAAATAATAATGCAGATAAAATAACTTTTTTCATGATAAAAATATTTAATTGATTTATTTAATTGATTAGTACGTAGCAAATATACGTACTATTACGTAGTTTCAAAGTTTTTGTTAAAAAAACTACGTATAAAAACGTGGTTATTGTCAATATTTATCGAGTTATTTTATTAATAGATGAATTTTTAAATATAATTACCTGTTAATTTGAATAATTTTCAAAGTTTTGTTGATATATTTAAAAATACCTTAAAAGTTGTCTTTTTTGTATTTTTTTTAACATTGTTGTTTTTAAGTTAAAACTCTGTATACGAACGCATTAAAAAACATGCTGTTTGACATGTTTTAAAATGAGCTATAGTACTCTTGAGCGTTTTAAGTATTGCTAAAAAGTCAATTTATTGATTTTTTGGTGTTTTGAGAATTTAGATTGGGTACTGTAAGTTGTTTCAGGGTTTTTCTAAACCGAGTATTTAGTTCAGAAAATTAAAACTGTGTTCTATGAGTATACGAATGGCAACATAGGCTACAAGAAATGCGGTGCCTAGTTTTAGTGTCTTTGCATTTGCAAGGTTTACTCCTGCGTAGGTTCCGATGGCACCGCCTAAAAGTACGCTTATAGATAAAACAGCTGTGGTACCAAGGTTTAAGTGTAGTTCTGGGTTCAGACATTGTCCTATCAAACCAGAGATGGAATTGACCCATATGAATATACTTGATATAGCGGCAATTCTTAATGGAGTGTTCCATCTCGTTAAATGAAGGAGTGGGGCAAGAAAGATACCTCCTCCAATACCCACTGCACCTGATAACAAACCAATGGCCCCTCCGTAGCCTAAATGTTTAAAGGTGGATACGCTCTGATTTAGTTGGCTATGTTTTTTTATGCGAATTATCATGAGTATTGCGCTAGTTAACAAGCAGATAGCTAACATAGGATAGAATATTTCTTTGCTAATTTTTAAATATCCACCAATAAATGCAAAGGGAACACTTGTTATGACTAGTGGTATTGTTTCCTTTAGGGAATAATGCTTTTTTTTGAGATGAGTAAAAACAGCGTTACTTACAACAACGATATTACAAATCAGTGCTGTTGCTCTTACTTCTTGAAAGTTCATACTTGTTAATACAAGTATTGCGAGGTAACTAGATCCACCACCAAATCCTACAGAAGCATATAGCATTGCTATTGTAAAGAAAAGAATGGCAAGTTCCCAGTGAATATGTAAGTATTCTATCAATTAGGTGTTTTTTTATGGATTGTAAACTTAGTTATTTCCATTGAATTTTTTTTAGTTGTTCAAAACAAAGTACTCGTTTCAAGTTGCTTGTTTTTTTTAGGGGGATAGGATATACTGATATAGTTTTATATATTTAACAATCGTTAAAATATAAAACTTAGTTTTATATAGTTAATTCAGTTTTTATTTAACCACTATTAAACTTACGATTATGAATCAAAACAATCATGCTGCTTACTGGAGAGAAAATATAAAGTATCTATTGTGTTTGTTGTTAGTGTGGTTTGTGGTTTCTTTTGTTTGTGGGATTTTATTAGTCGAAGAATTAAATACTTTGCGATTGGGAGGTTTTAAATTGGGTTTTTGGTTTGCACAACAGGGTGCTATTTATGTCTTTGTCATACTCATATATATATACATACGTCTGATGTCTCGTTTGGATAAGAAATACGGACTCGAGGACTAATTCTTTTTTTATTTAAAAATTATAAAACACAACTATGGAGGCACAAACATGGATATGGACTATCGTGGGCATTACTTTTACTTTGTACATAGGGATTGCTATTTGGGCACGTGCAGGTTCTACCAAAGATTTTTATGTAGCGGGTAGTGGGGTTTCACCATTAGCCAATGGTTTAGCTACTGCAGCTGACTGGATGTCTGCCGCTTCTTTTATTTCTATGGCAGGACTTATTTCTTTTAGTGGTTATGATGGATCTGTTTATTTGATGGGCTGGACAGGAGGTTATGTTTTGTTGGCTTTATTGTTAGCTCCATATCTAAGAAAGTTTGGAAAGTTTACAGTGCCTGATTTTATTGGAGATCGCTACTATTCTGATGGTGCGAGAACAGTTGCTGTTTTTTGTGCTTTGCTTATTTCGTTTACTTATATCGCTGGTCAGATGCGAGGTGTAGGTCTTGTGTTTTCACGTTACTTGGAAGTAGATATAAATACAGGTGTAGTCATTGGGATGATGATTGTGTTGTTTTATGCAGTGCTAGGAGGAATGAAAGGTATTACCTACACACAGGTGGCCCAATACTGTGTTTTGATATTTGCCTTTATGGTTCCAGCTATATTTATCAGTTTTCAAATGACAGGAATTTTGATACCTCAATTAGGTTTTGGTTCAGCTGGACCTGATGGTGTAAATTTATTGGACAAGCTAGACGGCTTGCATCGAGATTTGGGATTTCACTTGTACACAGAAGGAGCCAAGTCTACTTTAGATGTGTTTTTTATTACGGCTGCTCTGATGATAGGAACGGCAGGATTGCCCCATGTGATTGTGCGCTTTTTTACGGTAAATAAAGTGAGCGATGCACGTAAATCTGCAGGCTGGGCTTTATTATTTATTGCGATTTTATACACTACGGCTCCTGCAATAGCTGTTTTTTCAAGGGTCAATTTGATCGAAACTGTTCGAAATGCAGACTATGAATCGATACCTAGTTGGTTTAAAACATGGGAAGCAACAGGCTTGTTAGAGTTTGAAGATAAAAACAACGATGGGAAAATTCAATACTTAGCGGAAACATCGACCAACGAATTGGTAGTCGATAAAGATATCATGGTCTTAGCAAACCCTGAGATTGCGGACTTGCCCAATTGGGTAGTTGGGTTGATTGCAGCGGGAGCTTTGGCTGCAGCACTTTCAACTGCTGCAGGATTGTTGTTGGTGATATCGGCATCGGTATCACATGATTTAATTAAAAAAATTGTTTACCCAAAAATAACTGAAAAAGGAGAGTTGTTGGCAGCAAGGATTGCTGCTTTACTAGCAGTACTTTTGGCGGGGTATTTTGGTATTCATCCACCAGGATTTGTGGCCGCTACTGTAGCGTTGGCTTTTGGATTGGCTGCGGCTTCCTTTTTTCCTGCTATTTTATTGGGGATTTTTTACAAACGGATGAACAAAGAAGGGGCAATAGCAGGGATGCTAGTAGGTGTGTTGTTGATGTTGTTTTACATGACAAAATTTAAGTTCGGATGGTTTGGTGGAGGTTTGCAAAAAGATTGGTGGTTTGGCATTTCTCCTGAAGGTTTTGGAACGCTTGCAATGCTGGTCAATTTTTTAATCTCACTAATTGTCTGTAAGTTTACAAGACCACCATCTCAAGATATTCAGGGCTTAGTGGAAAACATTCGAATACCAAGTGGTGCGTCTAAACCAACGCATTCTTGATGTTTTAGAAATAGCAAACCCAATCAGTTAACTAAACTAAATCAAACACATATAATGAGTACTACAATACATTCCTACAAAAAATACAAGGAGGATTATCAAAAAAGTGTTCAGAACTCTTCTGAGTTTTGGGCAGAGATTGCGGAAGAATTTTATTGGAGAAAGAAATGGCATACTGTGGAGCAATCAGATATGGAAAGCGCTTCTATTAAGTGGTTTCAAGGCGCAGCCTTGAATATTACTGAAAATTGTCTAGACAGGCATTTGGAAAAAAATGGAAATAAGACCGCTATCATATGGGAGCCTAACAATCCTGATGAAGAATCTAGATACATAACGTATAGACAACTCTATGTAAAAGTGTCGCGTTTTGCCAATGTATTAAAAGCGAACGGAATTAAAAAGGGAGATCGTGTATGTTTATATATGCCTATGATACCTGAACTGACAATCGCGATGTTGGCATGTGCGAGAATTGGTGCAATTCACTCCATTGTTTTTGCAGGGTTTTCAGCTTCAGCCTTAGCGAGTAGAATCAACGATTCTGAGTGTAAGTTGCTGATAACAGCCAATGAGGTTTACAGGGGAACCAAGCCAATCAATCTAAAAGCAGTTTGTGATGAAGCTCTTGAAAATACACCTTGTGTTCAAAAAGTCATCGTTTACCGTAGAACAGTAGAGCCAACTTCAATGAAGCAAGGAAGAGATGTTTTTTGGTTTGATGAATTGCAAAAAATTGACACCTATGAATGTGATGCTGAGGTTATGGATGCAGAGGATCCTTTATTTGTGCTGTATACTTCAGGTTCTACAGGAAAACCTAAAGGGATGGTACATACATGTGGAGGGTATATGGTGGGTACATCTTATTCATTTAAAAATGTGTTTCAGTACAAGCCAGGTGATGTTTATTGGTGTACTGCAGATATAGGATGGATTACTGGGCATTCATATATAGTGTATGGGCCTTTGTTGTCAGGAGCAACAACAGTTATGTTTGAAGGAGTTCCTTCGTATCCTGATTACGGACGTTTTTGGGAAGTAGTTGAAAAACTAAAGGTAACTCATTTTTACACAGCACCTACCGCTATTCGTGCTTTGGCAAAGCACCCTTTGAGTTTGGTTGAGAAATACGACTTGTCGAGCTTAAAAGTATTAGGGTCTGTCGGAGAACCCATTAACGAGGAAGCGTGGCATTGGTACAATGATAATATAGGGAAAGGGACTTGTCCTATTGTAGATACTTGGTGGCAAACCGAAACAGGTGCCATTATGATTGCGCCTTTGGCTGGAATCACACCTTTACGTCCTACTTTTGCAAGTCAGCCCTTACCTGGTGTGCAGCCCGTATTGATGGATGAGAAAGGTGAAGTAATAACTACAACACCGGCCGAAGGTCGTTTGGCGATCCAAGCTGCTTGGCCGTCTATGGCTAGAACCATATACGGAGATCATCAACGTTATGTTGATACATATTTCTCTGCTTTTAAAGGGATGTATTTTACGGGAGACGGAGCCTATCGAGATGCCATGGGAAATTATAGAATTACTGGAAGAGTGGACGATGTGGTGATTGTGTCTGGACATAATCTAGGGACGGCGCCTATTGAAAATGCAGTCAATGAACACGAGGCTATTGTGGAATGTGCAGTCGTTGGTTTTCCACATGATATCAAAGGAAATGCTCTCTATGCTTATGTTACTACCTATGATGGTGTTGAGATTTCACACGATGCTTTGTCAAAAGAAATCAACCAGTTGATCACGGATACTATAGGTCCCATAGCGAAACTCGATAAAATTCAGTTTGTTTCTGGATTGCCTAAAACTCGTTCAGGAAAAATCATGCGAAGAATTCTTCGTAAGATAGCGAGTAATGATGCTGATAATCTCGGAGACATTTCTACCTTATTAAATCCTGATGTTGTGGATGAGATTAAAGAAAGTGTTTTGGTTTGATTTTGGATGTGAAAAAATAGTACGAATGCACTTGTTGGCTATGGTTGGCAAGTGTGTTTTATTTGCTAATAATCCTCGCTATTTCTTTGAAGACAAAGTCATAATATGACTTATAGTGGGGGACGAATCTAGAATCTTTCTTTGATATTTTTTCTTGAATTTTTTTGAGAGGTATGAGTTTTACTTTTGAGACTTCTTCTTGTTGTAGTTTGAGTGAAGTTAACGGTTGTGTGAGTTCACTTATGTAGATGTGATGTAATTCGTTGTCTATAAAATTTGAGTGGTGTCTGTGTTTCTCACGATGAGAACCTATAAATTTTAAAGACGCGACTTGTAGTTCTAAACCTATTTCTTCACTGGCTTCTCTCAATGCAGCTTCTATTGGTTTTTCTTCAAATTCTATATGTCCTGCAACAGACACATCCCATAAATTTGGGAATGCGTCTTTGTCAGGATTTCTTTTTTGTATGAGGAGTTCACCGTTAGAGGTAAACAACCAAATATGAACTGTAGCATGAAAATACCCTTTTTTATGAGCGATAGATTTCAAACAACGAGTTTGTGTTGTGTTACCATCGTCTGTTAAAAGTGCTACATATTCATCCATATTTTTATTTGAAATAGCTAAAAGTTTCACCGTCTTCAATTTTGAGAAGGCTCTCGTAGATCAATTTGATTACATTTTCAACGTCTTGTTTGTTGACCATTTCAACGGTAGTGTGCATATAACGTAAAGCTAATGAAATCAAAGCAGAAGGTACGCCACCATTGCTGTAGGCGAATGCATCTGTATCCGTTCCTGTTGCTCTTGACGAAGCATGTCTTTGAAAAGGGATCTTGTTTTCTTCTGCAGCTGCAATGATCAATTCTCTTAAGTTATGTTGAATGGCAGGAGCGTAAGAAATTACGGGACCGTCACCACATCTTGTTTCTCCTTCAGTTTTCTTTTCGATCATAGGAGTAGTAGTGTCGTGGCAAACATCTGTTACGATGGCAACATTTGGTTTTATGGTTTGCGTAATCATCTCAGCTCCACGTAAACCGATTTCTTCTTGTACAGAATTGGTAATGTACAGTCCGAAAGGGAGTTTTTTCTTATTTTCTTTGAGTAGTCTTGCTACTTCTGCAATCATAAATCCTCCCATTCTGTTATCGATAGCGCGGCAAACAAAGTTGTTTTCATTCAATATCATAAATTCATCTGGATACGTGATTACGCAACCTACATGAACACCAAGTGCTTCAACTTCTTTTTTTGATTTGCAACCAGTATCAATAAAAATGTTTTCTAGTTTGGGAGTATCTTCTTTTCCTTTAAGACGAGTGTGGATTGCTGGCCATCCAAAGACTCCTTTAACGATTCCTTTTTTAGTGTGGATATTGACACGTTTGGATGGGGCGATAATATGGTCGCTTCCTCCGTTACGAATGACGTAAATCAATCCATCTTCGGTAATGTAGTTTACATACCAAGATATTTCATCTGCATGTCCTTCGATGACTACTTTAAACTCAGCTTCTGGATTGATGACTCCTACAGCAGTTCCGTATGCATCCGTAATAAATGTGTCAACGTAAGGTTTTAGGTAGTTCATCCATATTTTTTGACCCTCGCTTTCATATCCTGTTGGAGAGGGGTTGTTTAAGTATTCCTCTAAAAATGCAATGGACTTTTCGTTTAAGATTGATTTTTTACTCATATTATATATCGTTTCTTTATTAAGAGTTTGTGAGAGTGTAAAAATACAGAATACTTTCTGTAGTTCAAAAAAGCATTCATTATCACTTTAATTGTAAGTATTCTTTTTTTTAATGATTGTTTTATCAATTATTTGATAAATTTGATGTACTTAATTTATACGATGAAAAAGATTTGTTTTTTGATTTTCCTAATTTGTGGGTTAGGTATGAATGCTCAAGATAAAGACGCTATTGATTTTCGAGAGTATACGTTGTTTGAAAATGACAGTTTGATATACAGATTGAACGAAGTGCATCTTTTGTCTAAATTGTCATTCAGTACACAGAATGACAAGCGCTATTATTACTGGTTTAGAAAAAAGGTGTTACGCGCTTACCCTTTTGCAAAAACTGCTGCTGAAAAATTATCAGAATTAGATAGTAGGTTGGACAGTATACCTTCCAAAAGAAAACGCAAAAGATATACAAAGCGCATTCAAAAATACCTTGAAAAAGAATTTACACCGCAATTAAAAAAATTAACACGTACCGAGGGTAGAGTGTTGATAAAGCTTCTGCATAGAGAAACCGGTTCCGTTACGTTTGATTTAATCAAAGAATATCGAAATAGTTGGAAGGCCTTCTGGAGCAATGCGACAGCAAACCTTTTTAAAATGTCGTTAAAAGATGAATATGACCCATTAAATGAACGTGAAGACTATATGATTGAGGATATTTTACAAAGAGCTTGG
>JBMZVD010000079.1:0-8947 GCA_049625305.1 Flavicella sp. | reverse complement strand
GGTGATCAGATAGTGCATTCACACAAGAAACACCAACCCCGTGAAGACCTCCAGATACTTTGTACGAATCTTTGTCAAATTTCCCTCCGGCACCAATTTTAGTCATTACTACTTCCAATGCAGAAACTCCCTCTTTTTTATGGATGTCTACAGGGATTCCACGACCGTCATCTTCAACAGTTATCGAGTTGTTTTCGTTGATAAAAACATTGATGTTATTACAGTGACCTGCCAAGGCCTCGTCGATTGAATTGTCAATTACCTCATAAACCAAGTGGTGTAAACCGCGCACACCTACATCTCCGATATACATCGAAGGACGCATTCTAACGTGCTCCATTCCTTCAAGGGCCTGAATACTATCCGCCGAATACTTTTGCTTGTTTTCTTCGCTCATTTTATGTAAATATTTTTAATTTTCTATGTAAAGTTCACAAAAAGTGAATCAAACAAATATAATTAAAAAACTGTGTTTTAAGAGTGTTTTTGAGCAAAAACTGTAAAAACCTAATTTAATTAAAAACATCTTAAATAGCTTAAAAACGGCTTTAAATCACGTGTTTTTGTTTTTTTGCAATTTTAACATGAATAAAAAAGATAAAACGGCTTAAAGTTGTTGTTTTTGAAGGTGAAAAGTTTTGGAAAAAGTAAGAAATACTCAAAAATTCAGGGGATGGAGTAAAATCAAGTGAAATTCTTGTTTTATTAATTTTGGAGGTGTAAAAGCAGTTGTTTTTATGGAATAATAAATATACTATAAAGATAATTTTTTATATGAAACTTATTTTTCTATATGTCTAATTTTAAGGGGGAACCTTTCCTTCTCAGCTAAATCTTTCGTAATTTTGGGAGCTTATAATTTTTTAAATTAAATTTTCAGTAATGAGTAAGATAATGACAGTCGATATTTTATCGAGTATTAAAGGGGCACAGCCATCAGCAGCTGTTGACAAATTGTTTGAAGAAATTAAAAATGCACATCCAGCGTCAAACAATTCTTTTAATAATCGAAATCGAAATTCGGTGTCGCTAGATACATTGCGCGAAGATATTATTGAAGAGAGTAATACGACTGAAAAAGAAATTATTCGTGAAAATTTCCCTGCTAGTAAAAATGGTTACTTAGTGGTATCAAAAGTTATTGAGGATTGATATGGAGTCACAAATACGTAAAGTGCACGAGCAACTCGTGTCAAAAGAAATAACTTGTGTAGCCTTGCTACAAGAAAAGTTAACACTCTTAAAAGAAAACAGTTTCAATTCAGTCAACCTTTTACTAGAGGAAAAAGCCTTAAAAATGGCCATTGCAGTAGATGCAAAAATCAATGCAGGAGAGACCATTGGATTGTTAGAAGGAATTCCTTTTGGTGTGAAAGATGTATATATGCTCCAAGGAATTGTGACCACTGCTTCTTCTAAAATGTTAGAAAAATATAAGGCGGCATACACCGCTACTGCAATTCAAAAACTAATAGATGCAGGAGCCATTCCCATAGTCAAAGAAAACTGTGATAGTTTTGGACATGGTTCTTCTAGTGAAAACACTATTTTTGGAGCTGTTAAAAATGCAGTAAATCCAGATTTAGTTGGTGGAGGATCGAGTGGAGGTTCGGCTGTAAATGTCGCAAAAGAGTACACTGTTTTTTCTATTGGAGGAGATACAGGTGGCTCTATCCGTCAGCCAGCAGGATACAATGCGATTTATGGGTTAAAACCTACATACGGACGTATTTCAAGGTATGGTTTGATGGCCTATGCCTCTTCAACTGATTGTGTAGGACCTTTGGCTAGGTCCATTGAAGACATAAGAATTGTACTGAATACAATCAGTGGCAAAGATCCTAAAGACCAAACGACAATTCATTCGGACACAATAGAGAGTGAAGCTATCACAGCAGATGCTTCAAATATTACAGTAGGTTACTTTAAAAACTTTATAGAAGGAGACGCTATAGCTGCAGAGACGAAAGCTGATTTTTTGGCAACTCTAGAAGTCCTCAAGGCTCAAGGTGTGACAGTTCAGGAGTTGGACTTTTTTAAGGGCACTACATTGGTTTCAACTTATTATACTTTAGCAATGGCTGAAACTGCCTCTAACTTGTCACGATTGGATGGTAGTAATTATGGAAATAGAATTGCCTCTGAAAATTTGATTGATAGTTATGCCGTAACACGTTCAGAGAGTTTTTCTGAAGAGTCCAAAAGAAGAATTGTGGGAGGAAATCAGGTATTGTCTCAAGGGTTTTCGGATGCTATTTATTCTAAAGCTTTGGCATTGAGAGATGAGATAGTCGCTAATTTTGATAAGGATTTTCAGACAGTAGACTTGATTTTATCACCCGTTACACCAAGTACACCACCTGAGTTGGGTAACAGTCTAAAAGATCCTCATGCGATGTACCTTTCTGACGCATATACTGTTGGATTTAGCTTGGCACAACTACCTACTCTCACTGTTCCGCAAGGAACTGCTACTGGTTTGCAGTTGACTGCAGCAAAAAATAAGGAAGAAACGATATTGAAGTTTGCAAACTTCTTAAAAGATATAGTATAATGGACATAGTACAATTGAAAAACGCACTAGAGGAGCAGGATTTAGAGTTGGTGATAGGACTCGAAACCCATGTAAGACTCAATACAAAAACTAAATTGTTTTGTGGCTGTCCTAATACAGAAATAGAAACGCCAAACGAAAATATTTGTTCGGTTTGTACCGGGCAAATGGGAGTATTGCCAGCCGTTAATAAAGCCGCTATTTCCAAGGCAATTTACTTTGGGAAAGCTGTGGGGTCTACTTTTTCCAACGAGGTGATTTCATGGGATAGAAAGCATTATGAATATCCTGACAACCCTAAAAACATTCAAATCACTCAATATCAAAATCCAGTTATTCCTGATGGTAGTGTTTCTTGTTATAGAAATGATGGTTCTCAATTTACTGTTGGCTTGACACAAGTTCACATTGAAGAAGATGCCGCTAAGTTGGTACATGAAAAAACTATTTCATTGGTTGACTTTAACAAAGCAGGTGTTCCTTTGATAGAGATTGTAACAGATCCTTGCATTCGTAATATTGAAGACGCTTCGACCTATGCGCAATACATTCAGCGTATTGTTCAGAACTTGAAAATTTCGGAAGCCAACCTTGAAAAGGGGGAGTTCAAGTCGGATGTCTCTGTTTCTTTGCGTAAAAAAGGAACGAGTGATTTGAACCCAAGAACTGAAATCAAAAACTTAAATTCTTTTAAGTTTATGGTGGATGCTCTAAAAGAGGAGGTTGAAAAGCAACTGCGATACTATACAGAAAACGGAGTTTTCAGACCAGAACAGACTACAGTGTTATGGGATGCAGAATTGAAACAGACCAAAACAATGCGTACCAAAGAATTTGAGGCGGATTATCGATTCATTTCTGAGCCTGACTTGCCTTTTGTAGCTATAAAAGAGACTGTAGACTCCATACAAGTTGATGAAAGCGTATTGCCTTTTGCTGTGGAATCTATCATGATTGAAGGAGGTGTATTGCCGCAAGATGCCAAGTTTTTTACTGCAGATGCAAAACGTTCTGAGGTATTTGTTGCAATTGATAAAGTCTTAAATGACCCTTTGTTTGTGACCAAAACCTTGGCAAACAATATCAAACCGGAAGGCTACGAAAAGATTCGAAATATAGCCGACTTTACTCATGTTTTTTCAATGTTAAAGCAAGAGAAGGTGACGGTTGTTTTGGTGCAAAAAGCCATTCAGTCTTTGTTAGAAAATCCTGAATTTGATTACAAAGGGTACTTTGATGCTCACACGATATCTAAGTCTCAAATACAAGAAGCCATCCAAAAAGTAATTTCTGAAAATGAGGCCGTTGCTAGTGACGTAAAAAAAGGAAATAATGGAAAGGCAGGTATACTTGTAGGAAAGGTTATTGCGATAATTGGAAAAGGAGCCTCAGGAAAAGTAATACGACAAGGTATCTTGGATGCTTTAAGCAGTCAGAATTCAGTTGCTATTGAAAGTCCATCAAATAAAGTGTCTACAGATGAAATACATGTAGAAACGAAGAGAGAAGAGGAAGTTTTACCAGAGATTCCATTGGTAATCAAAGACGAATACAGAACACATGTCATTCGTGATCTGTCTGAAAAAACAATTGATACTACAGTAACTCTAGCGGGTTGGGTGTCTAGTGTTCGTGATCATGGAGAGTTGATTTTTATCGATTTAAGAGACTCGAGCAATGAAGTAATGCAAGTACGCTTGAGTCGTGAAAGTTTTCCGGATCTAGATGCATTGGTCAAGTTAAAAACAGAATCAGTAATTACTGTAACTGGTAAGGTAGTTATTAGAAATGAAGACGATTTCAATGCTGGGCTCCGTTCTGGTAAAATAGAATTGGAAACCTCTGAATTGGAAATTTTAAACCTTTCTAAATCCTTGCCATTTGAAATAAAAAGAGCTACAAAGACAAACGAAAGTGTACGTTTTCATTACAAGTTTTTAGATCATAGAAACGATGCAGTTCGCAAAGCGGTTGTCAACAGGCACCGTGTGATCAAGTTATTGAGAGATATCTTGGACGAACAAGAGTTTTTAGAAATCGAAACACCAATTCTTACCGCTGGAACTGATGAGGGGGCGCGTGAATTTATTGTACCATCAAGAAAACAAGCAGGCTCTTTCTATACTTTACCTCAAGCACCTCAACAATTCAAACAGATGTTGATGGTTGGTGGGTTTGAAAAGTATTTCCAGGTAGCAAGATGTTTTAGAGATGAGGATTCTCGTGGTGACAGACAGCCTGAATTTACGCAGTTAGATATCGAAATGGCCTATGCAAGCATGCAGCAGATCATTGATTTAAACACGCACATGTTTAATGAGGTGGTGCGTAAGATTTATGGAAAAAAATGGATTTTACACCCTTTTGAAGTGATCACTTACAAAGAGGCTATGGATAAATATGGTTGTGATCGTCCTGATTTGCGTTTTGGTTTGCAGATGAGAGATATCACTGATATTGTAAAAGAGACTTCTTTCCAAGTCTTTAGTAAACCTATTGAGGCAGGAGGGATTGTCAAATGTATCAAGGTTACTGCAGAAGAGCAAGGAACAAAGAGAATGTCTAAAGGTCAGATTGAAAAACTAACGATGATTGCCCAGTCTCATGGGTTGGGTGGTTTGGCATATATCATTGTCAATGAAAACGATTTGCAGTCACCGATTATCAAATTTTTAGGAGAAGACATAGCCGATCGTATTATTGAAGCTTCTGAAGCTAAAGTAGGGGATATTGTTTTCTTCTCTGCTGCAGATTATGCGACTGCCAATAAGGCTTTGGATGCAGTACGTCAAGAAATGGGAGCAATGCTACGCTTGATCAATCCAAAAGAATTACGTCCTGCGTGGGTAGTGGATTTCCCAATGTTTGAAAAAACAGATGAGGGTAGATGGACTTTTACGCACAATCCATTTTCTATGCCTGCAATTTATGATTTAGACAAACACATGAATGGTAAGGAAGAGGAAATTGGTTCAATCATTGCACAGCAATACGATCTGATATTGAATGGTTATGAAATTGGAGGAGGTTCCGTACGTGCGCACAAGCCCGAAATATTAGAGGCTACCTATAAAAATATGGGCTACAACAAAGAGGAGATGCTCAAGAGTGTAGGTACCATGTACAAGGCTTTTCATTATGGAGCACCACCACATGGAGGTATCGCTTGGGGGGTTGATCGTTTGATGATGATATTGGAAAAGAAAGCTTCAATTCGTGAGGTAATGGCTTTCCCTAAAACAGGTTCAAGTGAGGATTTGTTGTTTGGTTCACCATCTCCACTTTCTGACAAAAAAGTAGAAGAAATGAATGTGAAGATAGTCCGCTAACGATAGAATTTTTATTCAATTTATTCACGAAGCACTCATTCACTAATGGGTGCTTTTTTGGTTATGTAGCCTAAAAAGATTAAATTGAAGAATTGAAAATTCCCTCGCATGAAAAAAATATTCTATTCTTGTATTCTTTTATTTGTTTTTAGTCAGTATTCACCTTTGTATGCTCAAGATGCTTTTATTGGTGAAATAAAAATGTTTGCAGGGAACTTTGCGCCAAGAAACTGGGCGTTTTGTAACGGTCAATTGTTGCCCATTTCACAAAATACCGCTTTGTTTTCTTTACTGGGAACAACCTATGGTGGAGATGGTCGAACAACTTTTGCGCTTCCTGATTTGAGAGGTAGAGTAGCGGTGCATGCTGGAAGTGGACCAGGATTAAGTTCAAAAAGTTTAGGGCAAAAAGGAGGGCAAGAAACAGTACTTTTAATGGAGTCTAATTTACCTAGTCACAATCATAGTATAAAAGCTGTAGCAGCCGATGGAAATACCAGTAATCCTGAGGGAGCCTTGCTAGCAGGAACTAAAATTTTAGACGGTGAATATTCTAAAAGTACTTCTGATATAACGATGTCCTCAGATATGGTTGGAGTTACAGGGGGCAATCAGCCTATTCAAAATACGCAACCCTTCTCTGTAGTAAATTATGTTATTTGTTTACAAGGTATCTATCCCTCCAGAAATTAAATGAGTTATGAAGTGGTTCTTGTTTGTTTTTTTTGTTGTATCAGTCGTAAACGGTCAAAGTTTACAATTAAAAACTTGTACCTACCTCTTAGAGGATGTTGTATATTCCTTGGAGCGTGTAGTAACTGATGAGACGAATAGAAATGTATTTCAAACTATACCTTTAGTTGGTGATCAGCCATGCTCAGGTATTGGTATTTGTGAGCTTCAGATAGCTTGGAATGAATTAGAGTCCCGTTGGGAAATATCAGCAGACGACGGCAATGGTGATTTTGTTAGTACTTATTTGCTTTATTACAGTTCAGCAAAATCAGTACCTGACCCTCCTTCAATATCTGATGGAAATTGGATAGAAAATATTGCAATTACAAACGAATTATGTGGAGAAGTTGAGGTTTTCTCAGGAGATACGAATACTATGAACATAGAACAGCAAAAAAACATTGATTTTCTAATCAGTCCCAATCCTGTAAGAGATAGCTTTAAAATTGTCGTAGATGGCATTAGCGTTGATAAAGTGGCTTGTTTTTCTTTATCCGGAGAAAAAATAACAGATTTGTATCCCGTTGATAACTACTACGATGTGTCGGAAATAGCTAAAGGTGTCTATATGTTAGAAGTGCAGTTGTCAGGTAGGCGTTTTTTTAGAAAACTAATCATTCAATAGCAGAGTTTTAAATATTATTTTTAATTGCACGAATAGTTTGTAACTATTAATTACATTTGAAATTTAGTAATTACTTGTTAATTACATTTTGTATTTCAACTATTAAATAGATAATGGCTCGTATAAAATTAGAAGCACCCGAAAAATTTCACTTTACCACAACGATAAAACTTCGCGTAACTGATATAAATTATGGAGGGCATTTAGGCAATGATGCTGTTTTATCGTTAGCTCATGAAGCGCGTGTCCAATTTTTGTCATCGCACGGTTGGAATGAAATGAATGTAGCTGGTTCAGGTATCATTCAGGCAGATGCGGCTGTAGTGTATAAGTCAGAAGGTTTTTACGGTAACGACATTGAAATTGATATTGCTGTTTTTGACATGCATAGGTTAGGGTTTGATTTATTTTATACAATGAAAAATTTAACCACAGGAAAAGAATTGGCACAAGTCAAAACAGGTATTATTTGTTTCGATTACACAGCAAAAAAAGTAACAACTCTACCTGAGGTTTTCAAGAATGTATTTGAGGATTAGACAATTCGTACTTCTATTTTTTGTGTTTGCCCTCTCAGATATTTTGTTGGTATATAGAAACTAAGACTTTTTTTAGAGTCTGGTATACAGCTGTCAACTAGAGGTGTATTGAAATAACTTTTTTAAAAATTCTTTTGGAGATCCAACTTTAGTAATGATGTACAAAAGATCTTGGAGGTTCTCTAAAAAAATTGGAATAAATTATGGTGTGGGTTTGGTATATGGTTAACACGTAAGCCAGAAAGATATGGAGGAATTCAATTTAAAAACATCTTTTAATCAAAAATGAAATCAATCCAGTAGTAGGTTTTGCATTGGGTTGTAAATTATTCGATTTGTTAAGTATTCATGCAACTGTTGCACCAAATACAGTGTTTTACGGATTCCGTTGTATTTTTAATAAAAGAAAATAATCTTTTTTAAAAATAAATAACTGATTCTATTTTATTTATTCAAATTTTAATTTAAATTTGTTGTATATATTTATAACATGAAATTCAATACATTAAATAACTGGTGGTGGCACTCTCTTAATCTTTAAGTGAGAATATCCCTATTTTTATATGTATGATACTATAGAAGGCTTATCTCACGATAAGTCTTTTTTTGTTTGTAACTATTACAATTAATAAAATTTCCAAAACAAACAATGTTTTGAATACATAGAGAAACCGAACACAATGAAAAAAATTAAATTTAAATCAACTACAAAAACCATAATTGCAGATACTGTAACACCAGTAGGTTTGTATTTAAAATTTAGAGATAAATTTGCAAATACCTTACTGCTTGAAAGTTCTGATTATCACAGTAAGGAGGATAGTTTTTCTTTTTTATGTATTGATCCAGTTGTCACCATTAAGGCCGAGGACCACTATTTAAAGTTAGCTTATAAGCATACCGAATTGGCTTCTGAAAAATTGGAAAATTCTAATTTTTATGATGTTTTTCAAAGGTATACAGATGCAATAGATTTAGAATGTGATCCAAAAATTAAAGGTTTTAATGGTTTGTATGGCTATACTACGTATGATGGGGTACAGTATTTTGAAAACATCGACTTAAAAGTAAAGTCTGCTCCATCAGCTATACCGTTGTTACAATATAGTTTTTTCCGCTTCGTCATAGCCATCAACCATTTCAATGATGAAATGGTATTGATAGA
>JBMZVD010000078.1:0-9038 GCA_049625305.1 Flavicella sp. | reverse complement strand
TGGCATCATATGTTTAATGGCCCCATTCAAGGTACTTTAGATATATTTAAAGCAGTTCAAAAATCTAAAAACTACCGTTATTATGCCTTGACGAATTGGAGTGCTGAAACATGGGAACGAGGGAAAAAATTGTTTCCCTTTTTTGAAAGCTTTGAGGGCATTGTTGTTTCTGGACAAGAAAAAACAATAAAACCTTTACCCAATATCTATAAGATACTAATGGAACGTTATTCGATAAAACCAGAAAATTCAGTTTTTATCGACGACAACAAACAAAATACAGACGCTGCAATCGCTCTTGGCATGCATGCCATTCATTTCACTTCCCCAGAACAATTGGACATAGACTTAAAAGCTTTGGGAGTACAATACTAAACTATTATGATTAAAATTTACCACAACCCTCGTTGCGCAAAGAGTAGACAAGGACTCGCTTTTTTACAAGAAAAGAATCTTGAATTTGAGACTGTTTTATATCTGAAAAATGGATTGACACATCAAGAATTGTCAAGTATCTTACAGCAATTAGATATTCGTCCTGAAGCCTTGCTTCGCAAAAGCGAAAAAATATGGAAGGAAAATTACAAAGGGAAAGAACTATCCGATCAAGAAATTATCAAAGCGATGCTAGAAAATCCTAAATTGATAGAAAGACCTATTGTTAGTAATGGAAAAAAAGCAGTTATAGCAAGACCCGCAGAAACTATCGATACTGTTTTATAACTTTTGAAGTGCTTCAATTTCTAATTGGTATTCGTACTGCAAGTCCTCATGCAGTAAAGCCACCTTTTTTTGGATGGAATTCAATTCCCTTGCATACATGTTATCGAGCACTGAGTTCTGATGGATAGAGGGACGCAATGTTTTCATCTCACTACAAAACTTAAGTAATAACTCTACTTCAGTCGTTTTCTTTTTAGAATAACGAATTTGTTTTTTAACCATCCGAAGTATCTTACGTATGGTTTTTTTCATGTAAAAAAAACTATCCGTATTCATTTCTGAAAACATAAAACTAATCGATTCTGAAACTTTGTCTACATAAGAAGTCTCATCAGAGGATTCGAATAAAATATAAGTCAATAACTCTTTGTTTTCCTTTTTGAATTTAGACAATTGCAAGCAATAATTGAGTATTTCATCTCTGCTCGCCAGAGACAAGGCCTTTTTTAATTCATGTACTGTAGCTGTTTTCATAATGAAATCGTATGTCGAATGTATAAAAAATAAAAAAAGGGACTGCATTAAAATGCAATCCCTTTATATGATGTCTACATGAACAGTTACTTTTTGGCTTTTGCCTCTTTTCTCAACTGTAGATTTTCAAAAATAGTACCCGTAATCCAATAAGGTACTACAAACGTCAATAAAAATATCAACAACCAAAAACCAGCTGTAAATACAAAAAGAAATGCCAAAAATCCTAAATATTGTGAAATGTCCATAATAAATTAATCGTGTGTTAGAAATATGGAAACAAAAATAGTGATTTTTTGTGTACAGACATGCCTTTCCTCCTATTTTTCTCATTTTTTTTTCATTAAAAATTAAAGTCTGTTCAATTACAAATAATTCAGCCATAAGCTATCTAAAAAGCGCTTCATTTTATATATTTGTTTCACTTTTAAAAAAGAAATTAATTACTGTTATTCCTTTATTTTAAATAAGATAACTACTTAATACAAACCACGATGAAATATAGAATTGAAAAAGACACGATGGGGGAAGTAAAAGTTCCTGCTGACAAATACTGGGGAGCGCAAACTGAACGTTCCCGTAATAATTTTAAAATTGGCCCAAGTGCTTCGATGCCATTAGAGGTTGTATATGGATTTGCCTACTTAAAGAAAGCAGCTGCTCACGCCAATTGTGAGTTGGGTGTTTTGGAGGAAAAAAAACGTGACCTAATCAGTGCCGCATGTGATGAGATATTGGATGGAAAACACGACGACCAATTTCCACTAGTTATTTGGCAAACAGGTTCTGGAACGCAAAGCAACATGAACACCAATGAGGTAATTGCCAACAGAGCACAAGAATTAGCAGGAGGTGTCATCGGAGAGGGTGAAAAAGCCATACAGCCTAATGACGATGTCAACAAATCTCAATCTTCCAACGATACCTTCCCCACTGGTATGCACATTGCTTGCTATAAGATGATTGTAGAAACAACAGTTCCTGGAATTGAAAAATTAAGAGACACTTTGGCTGCGAAAGCAGAAGCATTTAAAGATGTGGTGAAAATTGGACGTACCCACCTTATGGATGCAACCCCATTAACTATAGGACAAGAATTTTCAGGTTATGTATCACAACTAAACCACGGTTTAAAAGCACTTCACAATACCATGGAGCATTTGGCAGAACTGGCATTGGGTGGAACTGCGGTAGGTACTGGTTTGAACACTCCTGCAGGGTACGACGTGTTGGTCGCTAAAAAGATAGCTGAATTCACTGGATTGCCATTCATCACTGCTGAAAACAAATTTGAGGCATTGGCTGCGCACGATGCCATTGTAGAAACACACGGAGCGTTGAAACAAATCGCAGTGTCTATCAATAAAATCGCTAATGATATCCGAATGATGGCTTCAGGACCACGTTCTGGAATTGGTGAATTGATTTTGCCTGCCAATGAGCCAGGATCTTCTATCATGCCAGGAAAAGTAAACCCAACACAGTGTGAGGCTATTACCATGGTCGCTGCACAAGTCATGGGGAACGATGTTGCAGTAACCATTGGAGGTACTCAAGGTCATTACGAATTGAATGTATTCAAGCCTATGATGGCAGCCAACTTATTGCAATCAGCGCGTTTGATTGGAGATGCTTGTGTTTCTTTTGAAGAAAATTGTGCTATCGGCATCGAACCTAATCACAAAGTCATCAAAGAACTTTTGAATAACTCCTTGATGTTGGTAACGGCTTTGAACACCAAAATTGGATACTACAAAGCTGCTGAAATTGCCAATACAGCGCACGAAAACGGAACTACTTTAAAAGAAGAAGCCGTTCGTTTGGGCTATGTAACTCCTGAACAATACGACGAATGGGTAAAACCTGAAAACATGATTGGTAGTATGAAATAAATACAAGACCAATTAAATTATAAAAAAGGTATCTGATGTTTCAGATACCTTTTTTGTTTATTTATCTAGACGTTTTTTTTAGTCTGCATTCAATCTAAAAACCCCAAATTCCGAAAAGTCAAATTGATTCTAGGTCTATCGACTCTCATTCTTTTGGGCAATGCATGTAGCCAATGTTTTTGAATGACACCTTGCATGACCAATAAACTACCGTTTTCTAAAAACACTTTTGCTTTTTCTTTGGTCTTTCGATGTTTGAATAAAAAATCTCTTTGAGCTCCTAAGCTTAAAGAAGCAATAGCCCCATGTTCTTTAAGTTCCTTTTCATCGTCTGCATGCCATGACATGCCGTGCTTGCCGGAAGGATAATAATTCAACAAACAGGAATTAAAAGACTGTCCATGCTTGGCCTCTACTCTATTTTTCAACTCCAACAATTCAGGAGTCCAAGGCAGTGCCTGCCTCTGTATCCCTGCGTAAGTATAGGTCAAAGCCTTTTGAGCATATAAGGCCACTTTTCGTTCCATGACAATGCGTTTGCCGAAAATAATAGATTCATCATTTTTCCAAGCAATGCTATGGTCTAAGCACTCAAAATAAAATTTGGCTTCTTTCGCATTTAAGATAGGTCCATAATAGAGCGCCTCTCCATCGTAAGGCAAACAATTCAATGTTGGTATGTTGCCAAACAAATCCATTTCTAGTACTTAATTCCCTCCAAATCTAGGAAAAACACATAATCTCTTGCTGTTTCTTTTAAAGCATCAAAGCGTCCAGAAGCTCCTCCATGTCCTGTTTCCATATCCGTATGCATGATTAATTTGTTTGTACTCGTTGTATAGTCTCTCAACTTAGCTATCCATTTGGCAGGCTCCCAGTACTGCACTTGAGAATCGTGTAAACCTGTTGTGATCATTAAATTCGGATACTCTTGAGCAGTAACATTGTCATATGGGGAATATTGTTTTATGTAATCGTAATAAGTTTTGTCATCGGGATTTCCCCATTCGTCGTACTCACCTGTTGTCAAAGGAATACTTTCGTCCAACATGGTAGAAATTACGTCTACAAAAGGAACTGCAGCTATCACACCATTGAAGAGTTCTGGGTTCATATTGATTACAGCTCCCATCAATAGTCCACCAGCAGAGCCACCCATAGCGTACAAATGACTTTCAGAAGTATAGTTTTTTGAAATTAAAAATTTACTACAGTCTATATAATCCGTAAACGTATTCATTTTGTTCAATAGCTTTCCATCTTCGTACCAGTCTCTACCCAAATATTCACTTCCGCGAATGTGCGCAATGGCATAGATAAAGCCACGGTCCAGTAGACTCAGTCGAGTGGTACTAAACCCTGCATCAATCGTATGTCCATAAGAACCATAGGCATACAACAATAGCGGCGTGTCACCATTTAACTGGGTGTCCTTGCGATATACCATAGAAACAGCTATTTTTTTTCCATCACGCGCAGGAACCCATAGACGCTGTGAACTGTAGTTTGTTTTGTCGAACTTTCCTCCTAGTACTTCTTGTTCCTTTAAGATAACCTTGCTATGATCTTCCATATGGAAATCAATCACTGAACTCGGAGTAGTCATGGAATTGTATCCATAACGGAGCACTGCTGTGTCAAATTCAGGATTTGCATAGACATAGGCAGTATAGGTTTCTTCCCCAAAAGGCAAATAATAATCTTCGCTATTGTCCCAGGTTTTGATTCGTATCTTATTGAGCCCCTTACTACGTTCCTCGAGTACCAAATAGTTTTTAAATATAGAAATATCCTCTAGCAATACATCGTCACGATGTGCGATGACATCTTCCCAATGCTCCTTTTGTGTATTTTCAATAGGAGTACGCATCAATTTAAAATTGGTGGCACCATCCTTATTAGTCAACACATAAAAATGCGATCCATAGTGTGAAATACTGTATTCTAAATCACGTTCACGTGATTGAAAAACACTGAATGCTCCAAAAGGGTTGTCAGCTTTCAACAATTGATATTCAGTAGCAACCGTGCTGTAAGATCCGATCACCAAATAATCATTGGATTTAGATTTTGTAACATAAACATTAAAGGTTTCATCTTTTTCCTCAAAAACCAAAACATCTTCCGAGGCATCCGTACCCAATCTATGTCTGTAAATTTGGTTACTTCTAAGAGTTTCAGCATCTTTTTTAGTATAAAAAAAAGTACGATTGTCATTGGCCCAAACGCCCCCTCCAGTAGTGTTTTTAATCGTGTCTTTGTAAGTTTCCCCCGTTAAGAGATCTTTTACATACAAGGTGTATTGGCGACGACTTACCGTGTCTACCCCATAAATAGCTTTTGAGTTGTCAGGACTTATATTCAAACCTCCTAGGGTAAAATATTCGTAGCCTTCAGCCATTTCATTGACATCGAAGAGTATTTCTTCGGGAGCCTCCAAAGATTCTTTTTTACGTGTGTAAATAGGATACTGTTTTCCTAGCTCATAACGTGTAATATAATAATAGCCATTCTTCTTATATGGAACGGAACTATCGTCTTCCTTAATACGACCTTTCATCTCTTCAAAAACAGACTTTTGAAAAGCCTCTGTGTGTTTCATTTCACTTTCAAAAAAAGCATTTTCAGCATTCAGATAGTCCAAAACTTCAGTAGTCTTTGAATCTGGAGTGGCTGCTTCTTTTTGGGCATCCGACAAACGCATCCAATGGTAGTTATCGATTCTAACATCTCCATGGATTTCAAATGTATGAGGTTTTTTTGCTGCTTTGGGAAGTATACGCGTATGTAAGTTCATGTAAAGTAAATCTTAGAATGCAAAAATAAGACTTCTAAACAGGAATTAATAACGAAAATAAAATTTATTGATAGAATCGATGATTTTAAGAAAACTATGCATCAAGGCATTGCTTAACAAGTGCCATAATTTTTAAGAACTGTGCTTCTCTTGTCAAATCAGAATTGTCTATTTCGATTGCATCTGAAGCTTTTACGAGAGGAGAATCTTCACGAGATGTATCTTGACGGTCCCTTGAAGTTACATTTTCTAGAACCGCTTCGTAGAGAACCTTCTCCCCTTTGGCTAGTGACTGTTTGTACCTTCTCTTCGCACGAGTTTCAGCAGAAGCAGTCATAAATAATTTTAACTCAGCCTCTGGAAAAACAACGGTACCAATGTCACGCCCGTCCATTACCACACCTTGGTCCTTTCCCATTTGTTGTTGCATTTCGACCAATTTACGACGCACTTCAGAAACAGTAGCGATTGGACTCACAAAATCAGAAACCTCCATCGTACGAATACGCGCCTCTACATTGACATCGTTCAAGTACGCCTCAGCGAAGCCTTCGCTTTCATTGAAAATAAATCCTAGTTGTATTTGGTCCAATTCAGAAATCAATTTTTCCACCTCAAAAAAACCATCTCCGATAAAACCTCTTTGAATTGCATACAACGTAACCATGCGATACATAGCACCTGAATCAACATATATATAGCCCAATTGATTTGCCAACTGTTTTGCAATGGTACTTTTTCCTGTTGACGAGTAACCATCGATGGCAATGGTAATGTGCTTTTTTGCTGTCATAAAAAAACTGGGGATTTCTATTCAGGGTTAAACGGATTGCAAATATCTTAAAAGAAATCAAATAAAGGCCATAGATGACTTAAAATTTCACAATGAGACTAAATGTATTTGGATTTGATGCTGGGTGAAACTTGGTATGGGCATAGTTGAATTGCAAACCATTTAGTTTCAAACCAAATCCATATGAAAAACCAGCGTAGGTAGTGCCATCGACCATAACTACTTCTTTAGCCCTTCTGAAATTATAGCCCGCTCTGAATGAAAATTTACGATCCGAAAACAATTCGGCCCCCAACAATAGATGTCTCATGGCGTTGTCAGTAAAAGAAATTTCTTCATCTACCACAACCCCATCGATGCTCGTCTCTTGGTTGGCAGGATTCGGAACCGCCAATTCCCACTGTTGCAAATTGTCGAGTGTAAAGAAAAACTCCAAGGGAACATGCTCTAATTTTTTAGACCCTCCCAAACTGATTTGAAAAGGTAGTTTTTCATTCGTACCGTCAAAAGTCTTTATTTGTGTCCCTACATTTCGGAGCAACAAAGTAAATTTTGTCAGTTTGTCCGCACCTTTATAAAACACCGAAACATCAGTTGCCATACCAAAAGAACTGAAATTATCAATAAGAGAATTGATGATTTTTACATTGGCACCTACTGTAAATCTTGAATTTTTGATTGGATAGGCATAACCAACAGTAATGGCTAAGTCATAGGCTTTGAAAACACCTGTAATCGCACCATTTTCATCTGCACGGGTCAAAGATCCGTAATCCAAATAGCTGATACCTCCGTGAAAAACATGCTTGTTTTTTCCGACCTCAGTTGCAAAACAGAAGGACCCAAGAGCGTTTCCTGCCAAGTGAGAATTGTAATTTACTCCGAAGTTTCCTACCACAGCACTATCTAATGCAGCAGGATTCCACAAAGCCATGTTGACATCGTCATTGAGAGTCAGCGCAGCTCCTCCAAGCGATACTTGACGTGCCGCAGAAGGAAGATTTAAAAAGGCATATACAGACTCTCCTCCTACTTGAGCCAAAAGACTATTAGAAATTAGGAGAGAAAAAATCAAAAAATAGTGCCTCATGTATGAAGTAGTATTCAATATAATTATAAAGAAAACGTAAAAATACTATATTATTTTACAAACACTAAAAATCATTGTTCTTTTTCAAATCTCCATACCGAATGTCTATATTTGCAGTATGACACATCAAGATACTATCATCGCATTAGCTACTGCCTCTGGGGTGGGTGCTATAGCTGTTATTCGTCTATCAGGAGACAAGGCAATTGAAATTGCAGACGCCTACTTTAAAGCCGTTAAAAAAGGAAAAAAACTCGTCAATCAAGACACACATACCCTTCATTTAGGCCATATTGTAGACGGTCCACGTACGATAGATGAAGTATTGGTATCTGTCTTTAAAAACCCTAATTCCTATACAGGGGAAAATACCGTTGAAATCTCTTGCCATGGTTCTGTATACATACAACAGGAAATTTTACAATTGTTTTTGAGAAATGGTTGCCGTATGGCTGATGCAGGAGAATTTACATTGCGTGCCTTCCTGAATGGAAAATTGGACTTGAGCCAGGCAGAAGCAGTAGCTGATTTGATTGCCTCTGATTCTGAAGCTTCGCACCAAGTAGCCATGCAACAAATGCGTGGTGGGTTTAGCAATGAAATTCAATTGTTACGCGAGCAACTCTTAAATTTTGCCTCTCTGATTGAACTGGAATTGGATTTTGCTGAGGAAGATGTAGAGTTCGCCGACCGTCAGCAATTCAAGGACTTGGTAGCGCGTATACAATTGGTCTTAAAGCGCTTGATAGACTCCTTTGCTATAGGAAACGTGATTAAAAATGGAATTCCGGTGGCTATTGTAGGAGAACCCAATGTAGGGAAGTCTACCCTACTCAACGCACTGCTCAATGAAGAACGAGCAATTGTGTCTGACATCGCAGGAACCACCCGTGATACGATTGAGGATGAAATCATCATAGATGGGGTTGCATTTCGTTTTATAGACACCGCTGGTATTCGTGAAACCGAAGATGTGGTAGAAAATATTGGTATCCAAAAAACCTTTGAAAAAATTACACAGGCACAAGTGGTAGTCTACCTCTTTGACTTGAGTAATGAGAGTAATAATATTGAACGTATCAAGTCAGAACTAGCTTCTATCAAAAATAAGTTCCCTCTGAAACAGTTGATCGTGATCGGAAACAAAGCCGATAAAATTGATACTGCTGCCCTATCAGAACTAAAAATAGAAATCCCTGAATTGATTGCCATTTCTGCCAAGGAGAAAACAGGTATTGACACCATGACCAATGCCTTGACACAACTCAT
>JBMZVD010000077.1:0-9395 GCA_049625305.1 Flavicella sp. | reverse complement strand
TACAATTTTAGGGCGCAAACACAGTCTTTGTTTTCTATATAAAATAGTAAATAATTCAAATTAGAAGATATGAAAATTTTAGCTATAGACGATCAACAATTGGTCTTAATGTCTATTGACAAATACTTGTCAAGTTTGGGTTTTGAGGTTAAAAGTGCAACAAATGCACGAAAAGGACTTGCTTTGGTGGCTTCTTTCAATCCTGATTTAATCATTGTAGATGTCAATATGGAGGGGGTATCTGGATTGGAGTTTGTTCAAGATCTTCGATTTCAGAAGAAAATAGACATACCAGTTGTAGTTATGTCTGGAAATACCTCTCAGAAATGTATTGTGAAGGCTTTTGATTTAGGAGTTCAGGATTATATAAAAAAACCAGTGAGTTTGGATGAACTTTCCGCTCGTGTTGTAAATATTATAGGACTTCCAAAAGGAAAGGCTCATTTGAATGTTAAAAAATCCGATACTCCAAAATTGATATCTAAAAATTGTGTGGGAATTGTTATTCCCTGCTATAATGAGGCAAATCGTTTAGTATCTCCCTCATTTATAAAATTTATTGAAAGTAATTTGGGATACCATTTGTGTTTTGTAAATGATGGTAGTACAGATGAAACAGCTACGGTTTTAGAAAAATTAAAAAAAGGACGTGAAAGTAATATAAGCGTGATTCATTTAAAGAATAATATGGGCAAAGCTTCTGCTGTTAGAAAAGGGATGTTGACTTTGATCGAAGATTCTCAGTTGGATTATATTGGGTATTTGGATGCCGATTTGTCCACAGACTTTCTAGATTTTGAAGAATTAGTCAATACAATAACAACGAAGAACTATAAAATAGTTAGTGGTTCAAGAATTGAAAGAATAGGTGCACAAATTTCAAAGGATTCTCTTCGTAGTTTTGCTAGTTTTGTTGTGAATTGTTGCATTCAAAGGCTTTTGGGAATGAAGTTTAAAGATACTCAGTGTGGTGCCAAAATAATTGATAAGAGTGTCGTTCGATCTCTTTTTGCAAGACCATTCGTGAGTAAATGGTTGTTTGATGTAGAATTATTCAAAAGAATGCAAAATCAATACGGAAAAATGAATACGAGTCTTATGATTTGTGAGGTGCCTTTAAAACGTTGGATTCATAGACGCGATTCAAAATTAACGCCATGCGATTGTTTTAAGATATTCTTCCAGCTGATCCGTATCGCATCACATTATAAAGTTGAAAGTAAGATGGTTGTATAGACCTATAGTTTTCACAAATCATAGAATCAATTATTTTAAGTCTTTATTTCCAACTTATGAAAATAGCTATTGTAACCGCCTTTCCACCTAGCAAGATTACGCTCAACGAGTACGCCTATTATTTGGTGAAGTACTTTAGACAAAAAGCAGAAATATCTGAAATTATAATTCTTGCAGATACCAACAAAAGTCATGAGAGTCCAAATTTCGGTACATTTGGTTGTAAAGTTAGTATTGTCAAAAGTTGGTCATTTAATTCTTATTGGAACCTATTTTCAGTCTTTAAACAAGTTCACAAACACAAACCTGATGTTGTGTTGTTTAACCTTCAGTTTTTAAAATTTGGCAATAAGAAAATTCCAGCTGCTTTGGGGCTTTTTTTACCTTGGTTGTGTAAAAATAAATACAGAAAATCGGTTGTGTTACTTCATAATTTAATTGAGTTCGTAGATTTAAAATACACAGGTTTTGCAAACAATTCGTTTCTTGATAATATATATCGCTTGATCGGTACCTTTTTGACTCGTTGTCTTTTAGCATCTGACTTGCTTGTTGTAACTATTGATAAGTATGTTGATGTACTCAAAAAGAAGTACAATAAGGAAAATATTACCATGATTCCACACGGTAGTTTTGAAACTCTAGAAGCGCCAGAATCTTCAAGAAGTTCTAAAATATTCAAATTATTGACATTTGGTAAGTTTGGCACCTATAAGAAAGTTGAAATTTTGATAGAGGCCATAAAAAAAATTAACAAGGCAAATTCAAATCCAGTAGAACTTGTGATTGCTGGAACCGACAATCCAAATACGCCCGGCTATCTAGCGTCTGTAGCTGAAAAATATAAAGAAGTCTCAAACATTGTTTTTACAGGTTATGTGCCAGAAGAAAAAGTTGCTTCCTATTTTAAAGAAAGTTCGCTCGTTGTTTTTCCATACACAAGTACAACGGGAAGTTCAGGAGTACTTCACCAAGCAGGAAGCTATGGAAGAGCAATGGTGATGCCTAAAATAGGTGATCTTTCATTACTTATTCAATCAGAAGGATATCAAGCTTGTTTTTACAAGCTCGATGATGTCAATAGTTTGATAACTGCGATATCGAAAGTGATGAATAATCATTATTACAGAGTGCAACAAGAGCAACATAATTTTAAAGTTGCATCGAGCTTTTCGATGGATAAAATTACAGATAGATACCTTCAAGAGTTTGAAAACCTAAACAAATTAGATAAAACTTTTTCAAAGCGACAATTTCTAAAAACCTATTTATTCTGAGGTCTATTTAGATATTGGAATGATTGCTTGGGCCTTCCCCTAGTATCTATGAATCCATATTTTTTTTGTGGATTTCTTCTCCATGGCCTCCAACCAACAACTTTTTTTGGAACTTTTTCAAAATCGTACAATGTCCAAGATAGAAATGGAATATTGTTTCGTGCAATAATATCTTGTATGTTTTTATGGAATAGTGCTTGTTTGCTCTCAGAAGACTCAAATAAATTCCAAATACCATTGTAGGAAGAAACACCAAATTCTCCCATTACGATAGTTTTATTAGGAGTTTTTCTTTTGATTCTCTGATACTCTTTTCCGAGATCATTCAGAGATTCGTAATAATGAAAAGTTATAAAATCAATTTTTTCGTGTAAAAGTGTTGCATTTTTTGACTTTGCCCAACCTATCGTAATGGGGTGTAAAGTATCGATTTTTTTGAGGGTTTTTCTAGTGAAATTCAACCAACTCAATACTTCTTTTTTACCTCTACTTTCAAAGTCAAGATCAGGTTCGTTCTTTAAGTCCCATGCCAATATTGCTGGGTGGTCTTTAAAATGATTGGCGATGGCTTGTACATGTTGTTGCGTGTAAGTCCAATCTGAAACGGCATAATTTCCATAGAAGTCAAATAGAGTTACAATGACAAATATACTTTCGTGATTTGCAGCATCTAATAGTTGAGCCAATCTCTCAATTTTGTCTTTTCGAACGGTTTCTTTACCAAAATCTTCATATTGTAAAAATATACGTATTGTATTTAAGCCACTACTTTTTAACAATTTAAAATCTTTCACAATAGGTCGTATTTCAAAACGTTTTCCAAAAGTATCCCAAGGAGCATTTTTAGGATAGTAATTTATGCCTTTGATGGTGTCAAATTTTAGTTTTGCATTTTGATAAACAGTCTCTTTGTGTGTTTTTTCTTTGATGAGTTGGTGAATTTTCCATTGGTTTTCATGTAATAGTAAAATACTTTTGTACGTGTTCGTTTCATACGAGTCAAATACCCATTTATCGTCTTTGTAGATCCGTTTGTATTCTTGAACATTAGCATCAGTCAACACAGCAAGGCCCTTTTTTTTATTTAAAAAATCTACCTTAAGTTGGTGGTATAAACTTGTGTTTTCAAAATGAATTTTCTGTGTTGTATTTAAATCAATCAAATCGAAGATGTTTTTCTGTGCTTTTTTTGTAAAACAATCATCAATTCCATCTTTTAAATTTGTTTTGTAAGCGAGATCTCTAGAAAACCAAGCTCCTAGGTATCCTTTTTTGATGTTTTTTAAGGTTTCTTTGTCTTTGTATTTTTCGTTTTCAGAAGTTACAAATGAACTGATAATATGGCTGTGTTTGTTTTCGATAATTCGCTCTGAGTGTAGCATACTTTTTCTATCTGCTCCTGAATTAAGGTAGTTGTAAACTGAACTAATTCCCCAAAGTACTATTGCATTTGCAGAAAGTAATAACAAGGCTGTAAGTATTCTTTTACTTGTAATAGTTTTTGACATGATTTACTGTTTTTCAATTGATTTTTGAATGCCTGCACATGTAATTCTAAAGGTATACTTTTTCTTGTTGTTAAGTTTTGGTAATTCAAATACGGCATGACCATCAAAACTTGTTTCTATTAGGGTTGTTGCTGTAGTTTCTGATAGGATTTCTAGTGTTACTTTAAATCCATTGGGAATTAATTGATGCATATAGCTTTTAATGGGTCCTACACGAATGCTATTGAGTTCTTTTTTGTATAAAATGTCAAAGTCTTTGACAGATTGTTTGTACGTCAACTGAATTGAGTTACTTTCTGAAAATCCAGTAATTAGGGCTTTTACATCCCAGGTTACAGCGGATTCTGGATTGACAATTTTAGCACTTGCAATACCTTTGATTGTGGTTGCAGCACACTGCATCAAATTGTTATTTTGGTCTCGAATTAAAAAGCTTACATAGGTTCCGTCACTCACTGTATTTCCTGATTTATCTTTGATAGTTGAAGTTACAAATTCTGTAATTTGATTCCCGTCAGCATAGTCATGATTTCTTTTCGCTGTAATTTCAAAGTCAAGAGGATTTCCACTGACAAAATCAATATATTTTTCTTCAGTACTTTTTGATTGAACAGTTGTGGATAGACTCATTTTTCCAATGGAAGACCCACTGTATATTTTCTTGTAACTTATCATGTTTTGAATGGCTATTGTGTCTTTATGGATACTGTCTAGGAATTGAGTAGTAATCACCGTTGGAGTTCCTTCTGAAGCGATGTTATCAAATAGGTCAAAAACGAGGTTTATATACATTGCATAATTTGTATTGTCTACCTCCAGTAAATTAGGACCTAGGTAATTGTCAATAGTTTTAACTTCAGAGTTTGCAATGATGTTAAATTTCCCGACTCTTAACTTTTTTTGTTTCTCAATCAATATCCAATTCACGATTCCCCTTTTATTTTTTATTGATTTTGGAAGTTTAAATAACAGAGTTTCTTTTATTCTCGTTGGATTTAAAAGAATGGTTCCATAACTGTTGGAGCAAATGAGTGAAGGATTGATTTGCTTGTCTGCTTCGACACTAAAATAGGTTAGAGCCCCTGCTTCATAATTGCTGTCTAAAGTCAATATACGAAGCCCTTCTGATTGAGACATCAATAGATTCATATGTAACAGAAGAAAAAATATGTAACAGTTTTTTAGTGTCATTATTTCGGATTTCCTATAAATAAATTTACTTCGATTTTTAAGTATTTGTAGGGGCTGTCTGTCAATTCTTGTAAGCTCTCTGTCTCCTGAGTTTTATTTCTATTTTGTATTGCAAGATTACTGTTTTTGAACCCGTTAATAAAACAATTTTCCATTGATACGTCAATGACTTTTGAATTTGTTTTATTTTTTAGGTTGTGTGAAAAATGAGTTTTTCTTTCTTGTCGTATTCCTTTTTCAAGATACACACTTTCTACATATTCTAATTCTTTATTTGAATTGTAGTAAGAAAGCAATAATTGAGGGGTTGTTATCTCAAGGTATCCGTTGTTAAATAGTGTGCCTGACAGTTCGTTGTGTTTAATTTTTTTATCTACTATCGCCACGTTATTATGCAAGTCTGATCCCGAAAAACTTGAGGTCACATGCAAGTCATAGGTAAGTGGTTTTTCAATTAATTTGAGTTTGGTGAATTCATTAGGATTGTATTTTTGAGGGATGTTATCTGAAATATTAGACCATGCGATATCTTCAAAATTAATTTTAAAGCTCGTAATTTCTTTAGGTAGTAGCTTGTGTTTTGTAACATCTTTTGCATTGTAGCTCGCAAGTAACTTGTCGTTTCTTCCATACAAGCTACCTTTGAGGTTTATGTCTGAAGGTATATTGTCAATGTTTTGAAGTTCTCCAATAATTATATATTCTCCATCTTTATAAATTAATTTTGAACTTAATATTTCAATTCGTGGATAAACAAAACTATCTTCATTGAAGATTTGTTTTACGATATCTTTTTTACGACCATAATTGTAAAATCGAGAGGAATTTGTAATACTAAAGTTGTTTGAAGGGATGTCATAGTTAATTTTATGAGGTTGTAGATACCATTTTCCATGCCTTAAAATGACAGTTTCATTTTTCGTAATTGTGATTTTTTTGAGTGGAGTAATCCATTCTGTAGTGACGCTTGCAGTTGCCGAAATATTTGATTTTTCAGTAAAATTTATTTTAATTTCGTCTAGTTTTGAATACGAGTTTTTCAAACCATCTTGCGTTGAAATTTCTAAAAGAAACTGCTCTAAAGATATTTTTTGAGAGGGGTTGATCAGTTTGAAAGCTTCTTCGAATTCTCTTAAATCCAGTGCGTCGTAGTAAGCTTCAATTACCTTTTTAGCAGAATTTTGTTTTTGTTGATTTTCATAGAAAAAATGCAACCAATAAGCAGTGAATACAAAAAGACAAATTCCCCATAGATATTGAATCAGTCTGTAAGTTTTAGGTACTTTTATGTAACCTTCAGATTCAAATACTTTATCAATTCTTTCTTTTTGATCATTTTGCTTGTTTTTTCTAGAGTTTAAAAAGACTAAAATCCCAATAAAAAGTGTTGCAATAGGTACGGTTCCCCACCATATTTTCTGGTATATAGGCACATCTTCTTTTTCAAGGAGTGTTGGCAGTGGCTTTATATTAATTTTTGTCCAAACTTGTATGCCGTTTTCTAATCTGTCAAGACGTTCCCAGCCCGTAAAATATAAAATAGGGTCGTAAAATTTATCATTTGAGAAGATGTGTTTTAAATGGTATTTTTCTGGTGTTGTCAAAAACTGTTGCAAAGATCCCAATCCTTCTATCCCTTTAAATTTTGAATTTTCTAGTCTTTCTATTGCTCGAGTTGTCAGTTCGGGCAACCTTCTGGCAGAGTGGTAATTCCCATCTACACTTAAGGCTCTAGTTTGTGCGCTCAACCAAGCCATTTGGTCACCAAATCCAAGAGTCATATAACGCCACTTGTAGTGTTGATCCTTGTTCATAAAATTCACAATCGGAAGCGTGTCAATTTTTTTTGGTTGTAACGGCTTAAAAAAGTTCAAGGAAATAGTTAGCGAACTTGCACATATAAGCAATGTTATAAATAGCATTCCAGGAATTGAAATAAGACCGTTTTTGTTTCTATTGTAGATCCATTCTCCAACCATCGGTAGCGCCATGATACTTGCCCATAGTGTAAATCTATCAAAAGTTAGTATGTCATAAGCATTCGCACCTAATAACCATTTAGGGATGGGGGTAGTTCCTCCCATACCTAAGATTACGAGCATTAAAAAAGAACATCCGAAAAAGAAGAAGCGTCTATGGAAAAATCGGTAAAATAAATAGGGCATTAATAGAATCACCACGCTCCAAGGAATAACAAAAAATACAAATCCAGAACTCAACTCTTCCAAGAAATTATCTCTAGATCCGTGAGGAATTGGAATTTGAGTGATTGGGTTTTTTTTTGAATTGCTCCAATAAGGCCAGATACAAAATACAACTAAAAAAATTGTAGCTAAGAAGTGGACGACAATTTTTCTACCAAGTGTTTTTAATCCGATAAGAAACTCTTTGAAATGTATCGAAGATATTGCACCTAATTTTGATGTAAGATGATCCATAATTGCCAATGAGTATACAGGAAATATGAAGAAAATACTTCCAAATATTGTGGTAACATGATGTGCACTTACCATAATGGCAATCAAGAGTAGAGATGAGATGAAAGACTTTTTTTCCCCAGATTTCACCCACATGTATGTTTCTGGAAGTACTAGCAACAAACAAGACAATCCAATGATAGACGGTATTTGTCCGAAAAGATGTAAAGTTTCTGCAAATGAAGATGAAAATACTGCAGCAATGGAGGTGTAAACCGCAATTTTTAGATTTCCTGTCAAAAGTAATGCAAACCGGTAACAACCAACTACAAACAATACTATAGATAGTGTTGAAACTACATACAAACCAAATTTTAAACCACCTATAAAAGAAAGCAATGCCATTAATTGATGGACTAGAGGAGGATAACTCATCACTGTAAAACCTGTATACCATTTGTAGTTCCAAGGCTCGAACCACGAATTTGAATAATGTTCTGCAAAAAATGTATGTATCAATGCATCGTATGTTGTTTCTAAAGTAAAAAACAGGAGTGTTCCATGGAATGAAATTCCTAAAAAAATGGTAAATAACAAGTATATATTTCCCTTTTTATTCATTTTAAATTCAACTTTTTGAGGTAAACTCTTATCATAATAAAATTACTTCTTGTTTCTTTATTTGTCATCACAACTAATTGTCGCTTGGGCTTGAATAAAGCGTATTTAATCGAATCTAAGTCGTTTTATAGACCTACTCACATAAATTTGTAACCTAATCATAAGCTACTTAAATGCATAGATTTGGATTGATCATACCATGTTATAACTTTGAAAATGTATTGGATATTGATACTTTCTCAAAGTTTTTGAGGCTTCATCCAACATACCATTTATGTTTTGTAAACAATGGAAGTAAAGACAAAACACTTTCCTTATTAGAACAATTAAAGTTAATTGCTCCGAATCAGGTTTCTGTGGTTGACATTAAAAAGAAAAGAGGCACTTCGTTGGTAGTTAGAGCAGGTGCTCGCTATTTGTATACTAGAGGTGATTTAGAGTGTATCACTTATGTACCTATTGATGTTTCTCAAGACTATTCAAGTATTCAAAAGCAATTAAAATCCGTGGTTTTTGAAAAGAGCACTTCTTCCAATATAGATTCTAAAGAAGTAGGTAAGGGGAGTTTTGAAAAAAGATTTTTTAAAAATTTAGCATTGATTCTATCTTTTTTACTAAACACAATTACATTTAGATAAAGAGTTTTTTACACAATTTTATCACGTAATTATAACAAGTTTATTTTTGGCATAGAGTTTGAAATTTAATTATTTAAAGATCAAACCATGAAAAAAATAGTTCTGTATATATTCTTAACCTTTCAGTTTGTGTTGTTGTCTTCTTGTGAGCAAATTTATTTCGAAGATATTTATGACCGTGAGCCAGTTGTTGTAACATCCCTTGAGAAATACGATATATGGTATTTAGATTACCACAATACGCAAGGGTTAGCTTCACTTCCTTTTATGAATTTGGCTTTTACACTTTCTTTTCAAAATGGGATTTTATATGCAAATAATAATATTTCGGGTATTGGATATCAAGGTGCAGGATATGGTGTGCAAATTGGGTTTTATGAGCAATATAATTCTGTAGCTAATTTAGATCACAATCTCGACGGATCACACCGTTTTGAAATACGCACTCTGAGTTATAATGAGATAGAAATGTATCACCCAGAAACGGATACAATATATTTTTTAATC
>JBMZVD010000076.1:0-10584 GCA_049625305.1 Flavicella sp. | reverse complement strand
TAGAGCAATGGACTGAAAATCCATGTGTCCCTGGTTCGATTCCTGGAGGCACCACCAGAAACCCTCAAAGCATTTGCTTAGAGGGTTTTTTTTTACCTACAATCCTTATCCTGGTTGAAAAAACTATTTTCATCCCCAAAATCCAAATTCAACATTTATTAAACCCACGACTTTTTTCACATATATTTAAAAATAAAATACTGTAAATCAACACCCTAATAAAAACAATCCTTAAAAGTCAAAAAATCTATGTAAAAAAGGAGTAATTAATCTAAAAATTAGCCTATATTTGCAACCGCGCTTGACAAACAAGCACGACTACAAACTAAGTAATAATGGTGCCTTAGCTCAGTTGGTAGAGCAATGGACTGAAAATCCATGTGTCCCTGGTTCGATTCCTGGAGGCACCACTTAAAACCCACAAAGATTTTCTTTGTGGGTTTTTTATTTCCGTAGATTAAACTATTATTGTGTTGTAATAAGGCAGATAGGCCCCACAAACAAATACATGGACAAAGAACTTCTTGTTTTAGATATTGAAACCACAGGCTTTAGCCCTGAAAAAGATTACATCCTTGAATTGGGAATTGTCAAGCTCAACTTGACAACTGGCGAAATCAACACCTTATTCGATTGCACATTCAAAGATCCTAACCTCACTGCCAAACATCGAAAATCATGGATATTTGTCAATGGTTTTATGCATATAGACGAAATCCGCAATTCGCAACCACTTGACAACTATCGAGAGGAAATTCAATCCATTCTAAATCCCTTCAGAGGAAAAATTATCGCTTGGAATAGAGATTTTGATAAAAAATTCTTGGCTTATGAAGGATTTGATTTAGGTGCAGATATTGAATGCCCTATGAAAGCCAGCACAGACTTTTTTGCTATTGAAGGCAACAGAGGCTATAAATGGCCCAAAGCACAGGAAGCTTGGGATAGTTTATTTCCTGAAATCCATAAAATAGAAGAACACAGAGGACTAGACGATGCAATTATGGAAGCTAAAATAATTTTTGAACTCTACCAACGCGGCGTGTACAAACCTTTTTGAATCAAACACCAATCAATCGTAAATTTTAAAATAGTTTTTCAACCTGTAACTGCTCTCCATCAAATTTACAACTATACTGCTTATGCTGTGCTTTTAGTACAACTTTAAATGGAGAAGCATATGCTTTGTCTCCAGTAGGAAACCACTCTTTTTTATTTTTATTGATACATATAAATAAACATTGCTCATCACCCAACGCACAAAAGCGGTCAAAACTACCGTCAAAAATTTGCATGTTCTCAATTTGAAATAAGTTGCTACAACCTACTTCTATATCATTTAGAGGGACACCTATTTCTGAAATCTCTATAAAATCAACACTTGAAAAAGCACCGAAACTTTCATTGGCTAAATTCTTTCTAGCAATGAACTCCACTATATTTTGATCTGCATCGTAAAAATAAATGGCTTCGGCATTCCATCCCGAGAAATCGATACAAGTTTGTCCTTCAAAACTCAACACCGTACCCCCTTGTTTGGCAAGACTAAATTGCAACCAATCCAATGCTTTGGCAGTTTTGTTACACGGGATATTGATCGCATAGTGATAGGGACCTTTGAATTTTTGAACGGCTTCAAAACACAAGAGCGTTGTACCCATCTGAAAACGAGCGGATGTATCGTTCTTAAAAACACATTCAAGACCCAATACTTGTGTGTAAAAATTAATTTGCCCCTGCAAATTTTCTGTGTACAATAGTAGCTTTTGAATCTGCATCGTGTCGCTATTTTAAATTTTCAAATGCCTTTTCTATGGAACAACTTACAACCTTCCATGGAGAATCACTAGAACGCTGCTGCGTAAATAACAAAAATTTACCATCAGGTGTCACGACTGGATTTCCACGACCATTGGTATTGATGCTTGGGTTCAAACGTATCGGTTGATTCCAACTACCAAAACCATTGTTATAACTAATATACAAATCTAAATTAAAACCTACTGTTGCGAAAAGGAGATACTCCTCGTCTGGAGACACATAGACAGTACATTTTGACTGGACTTTATCCATAGGAATCTCACATTTTACTGCAGGTTGATACTTCCCTTTCACAAAAGAGGAATGATAGAGATCCATGTTGCTATAATCCAAATTTGCTACGTGAAAATAAAGCTTTCCTGAATTTACAACAACAGGATGAGATAGCAGTTTCCTCTTGAGATTAGGAATATCCACAAATTCAGTTACTAACCATACCCCTTCTTTTTTAACTGACTTCCATAAGTGCCATGTCAGAGGCATACCCGATAAACCTGTTGGACGTGTTGAACTAAAATATACGGTGTTACCGTCAGGGGAAAAGCTCATGCCATGATCGTCAAAATCGCTATTAAAAAAAGCCTTTCGAGGCCGTGACCAATTACCTGAGACATATTCGATTTGGTAAACATCAAAATCAGTATAATCTGATTTAGAAACTGTGTAATAATACACCTTTGTATCTTGACTAAAAACCCCTTTGTGTACAATCATATCCTTTGCCAAGGAAACTTTTGACATGGCTTGGAGATAGGAAGTGTCATTTTCAATACTTTTCTCAAAAGTATTTTTTGAAAATTTAGGCGTTTTTTTTACAATTTACTACAATAAATAAAACACTCAATAGTAATAAAAATCTTGACATAGTAGTTCTTATGTTAATTCAAAATGAAAGAATTTAGAATTTCTAGCATGAATTAGGCACAATAAAGCTGAATGTAAAAGCAGCTATTTGTAGTATTATGATTTAAAAACTAGCATAGATAAAATTCGACCAAATAATGACACCAAATTTAGCTATAAAAATAACTAGACCCCCATCTAACTAGATACTATTTAAAAAAAGGACAAAAAAAATCCTCACAAAAACTGTGAGGATTTAAATAGCGGTCTGGACGAGACTCGAACTCGCGACCCCCTGCGTGACAGGCAGGTATTCTAACCAACTGAACTACCAGACCGTTGCTATTAGCGAGTGCAAATATAAACTTTATATTCAATTAACAAGCAATATTTATAAAAAAATAAAAACAATCACTTTTACAAAAAAAAATAAAAAGACCACAAACGCAACATTGTTGCATTTGAAGATTGGTTTCATATATTTGCAATTAAAAAACAATTAAAAGTCATGAATTAATTTCTAGACTAACTTCCTTTTATAAATTTAACGTAATTTGCCACTCAAAAGAAGTAAATGTCATTTTTGACTTTTGTTAACTTTGAGGGGATACAAAAGAGATCAAACCCTTAAATACAACTCATACATTATGAAATCAAAACTGAATCGTATACTAATACTTATATGTATCATCTTTACAGTGTGTTCATTTAATCACCCTATAAAATTAACAGCTTCTCTCATTGAGTATGACAATGAGAATAAAGTGATAAAAATTGAATGTAAACTTTTCATAGATGATTTCGAAAGAAGCATTAACACAGAATTACCCAAAAACATAGATATTTCAAATCTAACTGAAGAAGATAAAACAGCTATTGAAAACTACTTTGACAAACGATTTATCATAAGCCTAAACGAAACTAAAATTCCTTTAAAGTTCGCCTCTCATGAACTTCACTTAGATTATAATGTTGTTACAATTCGTTTTTCAAAAAGTGCACTATCGATTAAAGAAGGTGATTCTATGAAGGTAAAAAACATCTTGTTCTTTGAAGAATTCAGTTACATGCAATCTAACAGAGTCACTATTATGGCACAACCCTTTTTTCAGGAATACAACATGGAAACTAATATAGATACCAAAACATTTACCTATAATTTTTAATTTTTAATTCATGAACAATTTTTTATCTTATTTCAATTTTGGATGGGACCATATTGTAGACATTAATGCTGTAGATCACCTTTTATTTGTAATGACTCTTTGCGCCGCGTTTAAACTAAACCAATGGAAACAAGTATTGGTCATTATTACAGCTTTTACAATTGGTCATAGTGTGACGCTTATTATAAGTGCTCTTGAATTGATTCCAGAAGCAGGTAGTGTTATAGAATTACTTATTCTTTTAACAATAATGATCACAGCCATCAGCAATATTGTCCTCTACAATAAAGAAGGTCGATTTTCAAACAAAAATATCAAATACATAATCGCCATGATATTCGGTTTGGTACACGGGCTAGCTTTTGCATCCAATTTTAAAGGTATGATGTTTAACAGTAGTATCATCAAACCATTGTTTGCTTTTAATGTAGGAATTGAAGTTGGTCAACTTGTAGTTGTTACAATGTTTATGGGAGCATTATTCGTATATTCAAAAGTCTTAAAAGGAGACCATATGAAATGGAATGTATTTATTTCTGGAGCCGGTTTTGGTATCGCTGCAAAATTATTTTTAGACGCATTATAGAAATCAAACCCAACAAAAACAAAAAACCTCACAAATTACATTGTGAGGTTTTTTTTGCGGTCTGGACGAGACTCGAACTCGCGACCCCCTGCGTGACAGGCAGGTATTCTAACCAACTGAACTACCAGACCGTTGCTATCAGCGGGTGCAAATATAAATATTTTTTATGTACATACAAATGAAAATATAGATTTTTAAAAACACCCAACAAATTTGAACATATTTAAAATCCAAACAGATTAGTAATTCTAACAAAACTAAATTGTTAGCTGTTAGTTTTGTAATTTTACTTTATGAAAAAAAATATTTTTTTAATTCTTATAATCCTATCCAATTGCTTTTGTAATGCCCAAAACACCTTTAAATTGGTTCGAAAACAAACTTTCGAAAAAGATGTTTTTTTAGGATATGATACTCACAAAAACCTATTTGCTATAACTAACAATCAGTTGTTAAAAATTACAGCAGACAAAGAAATTGCCTACGCCAATTACTCCTTTGGAAAAATACACGCTGTAGACATCAGTAACCCTTTAAAAATAATCATTTTTTACAAAGATTTCAATAATATCGTCATAGTTGACAACCAACTAAACGAGCGAGAAATCATACAAGTCGACTACGATATCGACTTTAGCAGTAATGGTATTAGTGATAATATTTGGCTTATTACTTCCAACTTTAAAAGGATTCAAAATTATAATTTTAAAACAAAAAAAGTAATTTCAAATTCACCCCCTATTACACTCAAAAATATCAAAAATGTAAAAAGTAATGCCAATAACATTTACTTGCAAAACAAAGATGGAATCTACACGTATGACTATTTAGGAAATCTTCTGGACAGTTTGAGATTCAACAAAATAAATGACTTTCAACGTTTTAAAAACACTTTCTATATTAGCACTCAAAATGAGATTTACAAAGTTGCAGCCGACAAAAGTATTCTATTAATTTTAAGCCACTCAAATATTGTAAATTTTGAAATTATAAACGGTGATTTTTATATCTTTGACGGCAAGGAATTGTCTCAGTACAGTACCAAAACAAACAAATAAAATCACCATTCAAATTAGAACCATTTATGCATGTAGCAATCGCAGGTAATATTGGCGCAGGTAAGACAACGCTTACGAAACTTTTAGCAAAACACTATAAATGGAACGCACACTACGAAAGTGTAGAAGACAACCCTTATTTAGATGACTTCTATGGTGAAATGGAACGTTGGTCTTTTAACCTTCAAGTTTTCTTTTTAAATAGTAGGTTCAATCAAATCCTTGAAATCAAGGAAAGTGGTAAAAACACCATCCAAGACCGAACTATATACGAGGATTCAAAAATCTTTGCTCCTAACCTACATGCGATGGGGTTGTTAACCAACAGAGATTTTCAAAATTACAACTCGTTATTTGATTTGATGGAAAAACTAGTATCACCCCCTGACCTTTTGATCTATTTGAGAGCAGACATCAAAACATTGGTCGGTCAAATCCACATGAGAGGGAGAGCCTATGAAAACAGTATTAGTATCGATTACTTGAGTAGACTAAACGAACGTTACGAAGCATGGGTTTCAAAATACGACAAAGGTAATTTACTCATCATTGATGTTGACAACTTAGATTTTGTAAAAAACCCTGAAGATTTAGGAGAAATTATTGATAAGATTGATGCCAAAATTCACGGATTGTTTTAACCCCTAAAACTTCAAAAAAGAACTTCATTCAAAAGGTTCATCATTTTCTGAAAGAACTGATTATTTGAGTCTGCACAACACTCACACACTACACTTATTTAGTTTTCTTCTAAAGGCATTAATCAATAATTTTGACTAAACAAAAACTTGAAATTATGCCTGTTGTAAATTTAAAAGAAGGAAAAAGATACTCATATTGTACTTGTGGACACTCAGAAACCAAACCGTTTTGTGACGGTGCTCATGCCGAAAAAGGAGGAGGAACTCCTGTACGTTTCAAAGCTGAATCTAGTGGAGATGTAGCACTTTGTGGTTGTGGAAAAAGCCAAAACAAACCCTATTGTGATGGATCTCACAATTCATAAAATTAAAAATAGCCGTTTTCATTAGAAAACGGCTATTAAACTAATTAAAAAACTAAAGAGTGTCCATCTTAGCTTTAATCTGATCTAAAGCTAAATTTCCGACACTCCCTATGTGTGTATGATTTAGTTTTAAGTCAGGCTTAAATTCTCCCGCCTCAATTTTTGCTCCTACTATTTTATAAGCATCTCTGAAAGGTGTCCCAGCCTGTACCAGAGCATTTACTTCTTCTACACTGAAGATATATTTGTACTTGTCGTCACTTACTATATCTTCTGTCACAATGATATTCTCAAGTGAAAAAACCAACATATCCAAACAAGATTTTAAAGTAGAAATAGAGGGAATCAATCCTTCTTTTACCAATTGTAAGTCTCTGTGATAACCACTAGGAAGGTTGTTAGTAATCAAAGTCAATTCGTAAGGTAGCGCTTGCAGTTTATTACACTTCCCTCGAATCAATTCAAACACATCAGGATTTTTCTTATGCGGCATGATACTCGATCCTGTTGTCAATTCATCTGGAAAAGAAATAAATCCAAAATTCTGACTCATATACAAACAGATATCCATACTCATTTTAGAAAGAGTCGCTGCAACACTAGACAATGCAAATGAAATAGACTTTTCTAACTTTCCTCTTCCCATTTGAGCTGCTACTGAATTTACCTTTAGAGATTCAAAGCCCAATAGTTTCGTTGTCATTTCACGATCTATCGGAAAAGATGAACCATAACCAGCCGCAGAACCTAGTGGATTCTGATCTGCTACCTTGTAGGCTGCTTCTAAAAAATACATGTCATCGACCAAGCTTTCCGCATAAGCTGAAAACCACATCCCAAACGAAGAAGGCATGGCCACTTGTAAATGCGTATACCCAGGCAACAAATGGTTCTTGTATTTTTCAGCTAACTCCAGTAATAGATCAAATAACTTTCTGACCCATTCTTGTAATTCTTTGATAGCGTCTTTACTATACAGATGAACGTCCAATAGAACTTGATCGTTTCTCGAGCGAGCGGTATGTATTTTTTTACCCGCGTCTCCTAATTTCTCTGTCAACAACCATTCTACTTTTGAATGCACATCTTCAAAAGAATCTTCAATTGTGAAGGTTCCAGCTTCAATGGTTTTTAATATATTATTCAATTCTTTCACCAAACCTTCCAGCTCACTATCGCTAATAGTTCCGATTGAGTTTAACATTTTTGTTTGCGCTATATTTCCAATGACATCGTATTTTGCCAATTCCAAATCCAGAACACGATCATTTCCAACGGTAAAGATGTCTATTTTCTTATCTGTAGCGTAGCCCTTATCCCAAAGTTTCATATGTTTTATTTTTTGACAGTCTTTTGTAGTGACTGTAGGTTATACTATTTTATTTAATATTTCTATGTAGAAAGCTACTCCTTCCTCCACTTCTGACACATAGATAAACTCATCTGCCGAATGAGAACGTAAAGAATCTCCTGGTCCTAATTTCAAACTTTGACAGGTCAATCTAGATTGATCGGAAAGGGTTGGAGAACCATAGGTCTTTTTACCCAAACTAATTCCTGCTTTGACAATAGGGTGCTTTGGATCTATACTTGAAGAATTGAGACGTAAAGATCGTGGCAACATATCACAGTGGGTGTTTTCTTGTACAATAGCAGCTACCTCCTCATTACTATAACAATCGTTAACCCTACAATCCAAAACAAAATGCAACTCTGCCGGTACGACATTGTGTTGTTTTCCCGCATTGATCTGACTTACGGTCATTTTCACAGGACCTAAAGAATCTGATTTTTTTGGAAAAGTATAAGTTCGCAACCACTCCAAATCTTCAAGTGCTTTAAATATAGGATTGTTCGTGTTTTGAGTATGCGCCGCATGTCCTGGTGTTCCTTTGACAATACCGTCAAAAACTACCAATCCTTTTTCGGCGATTGCCAAATCTAACAAAGTAGGTTCTCCGACAATAGCAAAATCAATTGTAGGTAATTTGGGCAACATATAAGCTATCCCATTCTCTCCAGAATTTTCTTCCTCTGCCGTTGCAGCTATCACAAAATTATACGTCAAATTTTCTTTTCCGTAGAAATACAAAAAAGCAGCAAGTAAACCTACCAAGCAACCTCCAGCATCGTTGGAACCCAAACCAAATAATTTCCCATCTTCTATTGATGCCTGAAAGGGATCTCGGGTGTAGGCCGCATTGGGTTTTACGGTATCGTGGTGAGAATTCAGTAAAATCGTTGGTTTTGATGCGTCAAAGTGTTTGTTCACTGCCCATACATTATGTAAGTCTCTTCGAACATCAACCCCTCTTTCTTTCAACCATTCAAATATCAAACTAGCCGTTCCGTCTTCTTCTTTAGAAAAGGATTGAATCTGAATCAATGCTTGCAGTAAAGACAAGGCTTCTATTTGTAGTTTCTCTATCATAACGTGAGTGTTGTGTATTTTTGTGTTTTGTCAGAAATAATGCTTGGACTCCCTATCAATACTTCAACAACTCCTTTGTGCAAAGCATCAAAACAGTTTTCTAACTTCGGCAACATACCATCAGCAATTATACCTTCTCTTTTTAGAGAGGTATAACTGTCAGTGCTAATTTTTTCAATCACAGAATTCTCATCATCAATAGAACGTAAAACTCCATTTTTTTCAAATGTATAAAGTAATGACACCTCATATAATTCAGACATCCCTGCAGCTACTGCTGCAGCAATGGTGTCAGCGTTGGTATTGAGCAACTGACCTTTATTGTCATGAGTGATTGCACAAAAAACAGGAGTCATTCCACCTTCTAAAAAGGTCGAAATAGAGGAGGTATTCACCGCATCGACATCCCCGGCAAAACCGTAATCGATCTCTTTGACAATACGTTTATGTGCTTGAATGGCATTGGCATCTGCTCCTGAGAGTCCCAAGGCATTGGATCCGTAATTTTGAAGAGTGGCTGTAATATTCTTGTTGAGCAATCCAGCATAGACCATGGTTACAATTTCTAACGTTGCAGCATCGGTTACCCTTCTTCCCTGAATCATTGTCGCTTCAAGACCTAAATCAGAAGCTAACTGAGTAGCTCTTTTCCCTCCTCCATGAACGAGAATTTTGAGACCTTCTACCTTTGCAAACTCCATAAGAAATTGGTCCAAAACTACCGGGTTATTGATTACATTTCCACCGACTTTTACGACCGTCAATTTTTGTTTTGACATGGTTTATCCATTTATAAGTTTTCTATTATTTTCTTGAGAACAATTTGTGCTGCAAATGTTCTGTTATTGGCTTGTTTGATAACAAGAGAGTTTTCAGAATCGATAACCTCATCAGCTACTACAACATTTCGTCTCACTGGTAAACAGTGCATAAATTTCGCATTGCTTGTCACTTCCATGTGTGCTGAAGAGATGGTCCATTCTTTGTCTGTACAAACCACTTTTCCGTAGTCCTTGTAAGAAGACCAATTTTTGGTGTAGATAAAATCTGCATTTTCAAAGGCCTTTTTTTGATCGTACTCTACACGGGCTCCTTCAGTAATTATAGGATCTAATTCGTAGCCTTTAGGATGCGTGATCACCACTTCAAAATCATCTTCATGGGCCAAAGCCATCTGGGCAAAGGAATTCCCTACGGCATGCGGCAATGCTCTTGGGTGGGGCGCCCAAGATAAGACTACTTTTAATTTGTCTTTTTGAGGTTTGTGTTCTTCAATGGTTATAGCATCTGCCAAAGCCTGTAATGGATGTCCTACTGAAGATTCCATGTTGACAATAGGTACCGATGCGTATTTTTTGAAACTTTCCAACACTTCTTCTGCTTCGTCTTTCTCCCTATCCACCAAGCCAGCGAAAGCTCTAATCGCGATGATATCACAGTATTGCGATATTACCTGCGCAGCCTCTTTGACATGTTCGGACTTCCCTTGGTCCATGACCGTTCCATCTTCAAATTCTAACTGCCATCCTTCAGCACCAAAATTCATAACGATAGGATTTAAACCAAGGTTTAAAGCTGCTTTTTGAGTACTCAATCGAGTACGCAAACTGTTATTAAAAAACAACAAACCAATGGTTTTGTCTTTTCCAATGTCTTGGTATTTTAATGGCTCT
>JBMZVD010000075.1:0-10820 GCA_049625305.1 Flavicella sp. | reverse complement strand
TTTTTTATCTTGAAATCACCGATATAGATACGATACAACAGTTAGAAGTCTCAAATAAAATATTGACATCTACCATTTCAGAACAAGAAAACCTAGTAAAAACTAAAATTTACAAGCGCCATAAGACTACCCTTTTTAACCTTGACAAAACAAGCGCTTTAATAAATTTTTAACAAAATAATTACAATCATAATCATACATTTACACTCTTAAAAACACAATAAATGAGAAAAATAAATTCTTCTATTTTGTCCCTACTTTTTTTGATGAGTTTTTCAGTTTTTGCTCAGGAGACTGCAAACAACACCATGCAACAAGGACATACAAATGAAAATAAGTTCAAACAATTAAAAGATGAATTTGCAACCCCAAACAGTCAGCATACTGCATCAGGTGCTCCTGGTGTAAATTACACACAGCAGCAGGTAGACTATAAAATGGATATCGTATTGGACGATACCAAACAGACATTGAGTGGTTACGAAGACATTGTGTACTACAACAATTCAGAAGACACCTTAGAATATTTGTGGGTACAATTGGACCAAAACAAAAGAGCAAAAGACTCAAAAACTCCAGATATCGAAGGAGAAGGTGCAGAACCATTGTACAGCCCTGAAAAGTTCACAGCAGATTTTATAGAAGAAAAATTTGACGGAGGCTTCAATATTATGGAGGTAAAGGATAAAAAAGGTAATGATTTGGCATACATGATCAATAGAACCATGATGCGAATTGAATTGCCAAAACCATTGGCCTCAGGTAAAAAATTTAAGTTTTCTATCAAATGGTGGTACAATATCAACAATCACGTTCTACAAAGAGATCGTTCAGGATACGAGCACTTCCCTGAAGATGGCAATAACTTATACGTAATCGCACAGTTTTTCCCAAGATTATGTGTCTACAACAACGTGGAAGGATGGCAAAACATGCAATTTTGGGGTCGTAGTGAATTTGCTTTAGAATTTGGAGACTACTTGGTAAATATCACAACACCAAAAGACCACATACTAAATGCAACAGGTGTTTTAAAAAACCCTAAAAAAGTATTAACGGCAACACAATTAGAGCGATTCAAAAAAGCACAAACAAGTTTTGATAGACCTGTTATGATTGTGACTCAGAAAGAAGCAGAAATTGCAGAAAATCAAAATAGTTCTGAAACAAAAACATGGACATTTGACGCTAAAAATGTAAGAGATTTTGCATTTGCATCTTCAAGAAAATTTATCTGGGATGCAATGGCAGTTGACATCAATGGTAAAACAGTTATGGCCTACTCTTTGTACCCTAAGGAAGGAAATCCACTGTGGGAAGAATACTCTACTAAAGTTGTAGCTCATACGTTGAAAGAATATTCAAAGTATACTTTTGACTACCCGTACCACAAAGCTATCTCTGTACATTCCAAGAGACAAGGAATGGAATATCCTCAGATTTGTTGGAACTACGGTAGACCAAGAAAAGATGGAACATATTCTGACAAAGTTAGGGATGGAATGATAGGAGTAATTACGCATGAAATTGGCCACAATTTCTTTCCAATGATAGTAAATTCTGATGAACGTCAGTGGACATGGATGGACGAAGGTCTAAATTCATTTTTAGAAACTTTGACAGAATTGTCTTTTGACAAAAATTTCGACACGAGAAACCTTCCTAAAAACATTGTTCCATATATGTCGGGGGATCAGAGTAACCTCTCTCCAATCATGACACAAGGAGATAATGTGCACCAATTTGGGCCTAATGCCTACACCAAACCTGCTGCTGGATTGTATATGTTACGTGAGACAATTATGGGAGAGGAATTATTCGATTTTGCTTTCAAAACCTACGCAAATCGTTGGAAATTCAAACACCCAACTCCAGAAGACTTTTTTAGAAGTATGGAAGATGCCTCCGCTATGGACTTGGATTGGTTCTGGAGAGGTTGGTTTTATACAACGGACTACAACGACATTGCTATCAAAAAGGTAGCACAATACAGAATTACCAACAAACCTACACGTGAAGTTGTAAAATTAGCTGCTAGCTATGGTGTTTCTGAAGAGCAAATCAGACCAAGCATCTTTTTATCTACAGACGCTAAAACTGAAGGAGAGCCAGAAAAAGCACAGGACATTGAAATACTAAGAAACTACCTTGAAAAAAAATATGGTAAAGACGCAAAAGTCAATATTCCTAATTATTTTTATGAGGTTACTTTTGAAAAAAATGGAGGACTTGTATTACCTATCTTAGTTGAATTTACCTACGAAGATGGTTCCAAGAAAATGAAAAAATATCCAGCACAAATCTGGAGAAAGAACGACAAAGAAGTAAAAAAATTAATTACTTCAGACAAGGCTATTAGAAGTATTGTAATCGATCCTAGAGCAAAAACTGCAGATGTTGATCCATCAAACAACCAATGGCCAAAACCTAAAAAATCTGCTTTTGATCTTAAAAAAGAAGAGCTAAGTAAATAGTTCTTTTTGAACAAAAACAAAACCAAAAAGCCATTCTTATTAAGAATGGCTTTTTTTATTTAAAAAACAGCTAAAAACATGAAAAAGAACAGTGAACTATGATATGTTTTTTAATGCATGCATAATTTTACAAGTTTGTTAACATCTTCCTTTTTATTAACTCATAAATAATTGTATTTTTGGAATTCTAAAACATATTTCAATGGGAAAAATTATTGCTATTGCTAATCAAAAAGGTGGGGTTGGTAAAACAACCACTTCTGTAAATTTGGCTGCTGCACTTGGTGTCTTGGAAAAAAAGGTACTTTTAATTGATGCTGATCCACAAGCAAATGCTTCGTCAGGTTTGAGTATTGATGTCGAAAATGTGACCAAGGGTACTTATCAAATTTTAGAACACACCATCTCTGCGACAGAAGCAATACAACCAACCAATTCTCCCAATGTAGATATCATACCTGCCCATATTGATTTGGTAGCGATTGAAATTGAATTGGTCGATAAAGAAGATCGGGAATATATGTTGAAAAAATCACTTGCCTCTGTCGTTGATTTGTACGACTATATCTTAATTGATTGTGCGCCCTCATTGGGTTTGATTACCTTGAATGCATTGACTGCATCTAACTCTGTAATCATTCCAATACAATGCGAGTATTTTGCGTTAGAGGGACTTGGAAAGCTTTTGAACACTATCAAAAGTATTCAAAAGTTACACAATACTGAATTGGATATTGAAGGACTATTGCTCACCATGTTCGACTCGCGTTTGCGTTTGTCGAATCAAGTGGTAGAAGAAGTAACCAAACATTTCAATGAAATGGTATTCAAGACTGTAATACAAAGAAATACACGTTTGGGTGAGGCACCTAGTTATGGAGAAAGTATCATAGCCTATGACGCAACAAGTAAAGGAGCTGAAAACTATATAGGTTTGGCAGATGAAGTATTAAAAAAGAACGCATAGCATGGCAAAAGCAACTAAGAAACAAGCTTTAGGTCGCGGGTTGTCTGCTCTTCTGAGCGAATCAACCTCTAACAGTGCACCACCTGCTGAATTGGTGGGTACTATAGTAGAGCTAAAGATTAAAGATATAGAAGTTAATCCTTTTCAACCGAGGACCTATTTTGACGAAGAGGCCTTGAGTGAATTGGCCAATTCTATTCGAGAATTAGGAGTTATCCAACCAATTACGGTTCGAAAAAAAGAGGACAATACCTTTCAATTGGTATCCGGGGAAAGAAGATTTAGAGCGTCTAAACTGATCGGAAACGATACTATTCCTGCCTATATCAGATTGGCTAACGACCAAGAAATGCTAGAAATGGCCTTGGTTGAAAACATCCAACGTAAAAACTTAGACCCTATTGAAGTTGCTTTGTCTTACCAAAGATTACTCGACGAAATTAAATTGACACAAGAAGAATTAAGTATTCGTGTTGGGAAGAAAAGATCTACTGTTAGTAATTACTTGAGATTGCTCAAACTAGACCCTATTATCCAGACAGGTATGCGTGATGGTTTCTTGTCTATGGGACACGGAAGAGCTCTTATCAATGTTGAAAATATTGAAGATCAGTTGAGTATCTATGAAAAAATTCTAAAAGACAAACTTTCGGTACGACAAACCGAAGAGGCTGTGAAGAATTTAAAAAATCCGAAATCCAAAGAAATCGAAAAGAAAAATTCAGATATTCCAGAATTTATAAATGCTGGTAAAGCATCCATGAGTTCTTTTCTAGGACACAAAATAGACATTTCGGTCAATGCAAAAGGGAAAGGTAAAATCACTATTCCATTTCATTCTGAAGAAGACTTCAAAAGAATACAAAAACTACTTGAATAGGTGTCTTTAAGATTAACATACGCTTTGTTATTTTTGATTTCTTTTTCTTCAGCTAAAGCTATTGCTCAAAATGAAAACAAAGCTTTTACAAGTAAAGAAATACTTGAAAAAGAAGGATACAATCCTTTGGGGCCTTCAACAGCATCTTTCTATTCTGCTATTTTACCAGGAATGGGACAAGCGTACAACAAAGACTATTGGAAAATACCAATTGTTTATGGTGCCATGGGAACAAGCATTTATTACTTTGTCATCAATAATCGTTCATACAAGAGGTATCGAACTGCCTTCAAGCTGAGAGAGGCAGGATTTCAAGATGAATTTACAGAAGATGATGGTACTGAATTAATTTCAAGAGAAGGATTGATCAGTGCACAGAAAACACTAAAAAACAATAGAGAAACTTCTTTGTTGACCTGTGCTCTTTTTTATGTACTGCAAGTAGTTGATGCCAGTGTAAGTGCACATTTATTACAGTTCAATGTCAATGATAAATTAACTTTTGACCCATTATTATACACTGAACCAGGAACAAAAAACGTGAATGTTGGGTTGACATTCAATTACAAATTTTAGATGAAAATAGCATTATTAGGATACGGGAAAATGGGAAGAACAATCGAGAAAATTGCCCTTGAACGCGGTCATGAAATCGTATTGAAAGTAGACAAAGACGATACTGATTATGACATCACAGTGGCAGATGTTGCTATCGATTTTAGCATTCCCGACGCGGCTGTAAACAACATTACAAAAGGAATTACAAACCAAGTTCCAATTGTGTCAGGAACTACGGGATGGTTAGATCAATACGATTCGATGAAAGACCTTTGCGAAAAGAAGAACGGAGCTTTTATATACGCGTCAAATTATAGTTTAGGGGTAAACATATTCTTTGAATTGAACCAACAACTTGCAAAAATGATGGGGAATCTTGATCAGTACAACGTTCAGATGGAAGAAATCCACCACAAACAAAAGCTCGATGAACCAAGTGGTACCGCTATAACATTAGCTGAAGGAGTCATAGCACACACCAAAAACACCCAATGGGAACTGGACAAAAGTACGGAAGAAAATAGCATACCAATCACCGCTATTAGAAGTCCAGAAGTTCCTGGAACCCATACAGTAAGCTATGTCTCAAATGTAGATAGCATTGATATTAAACACACTGCACACAACCGAAATGGTTTTGCGTTAGGAGCCGTAGTTGCGGCAGAATGGATACAAGGAAAAAAAGGAGTCTTTAGTATGAAAGATGTTTTAGGAATCTAAAATATCTGTAAATCAAAACTACATAATTATGTCAGGATCAGAATGGTTGTTATTTTTAACACTTATACAAATAGTTCATTTTTTAGGAACGTGGAAATTGTACCAAAAAGCAGGCAAGAAATCGTGGGAAGCGATAGTTCCAATTTACAATGCAATCGTATTGCTTCAAATTATCAAACGACCTAAATGGTGGGTTGTTTTATTATTTATACCTGTAATCAACCTATTGATGTTTCCAATAATTTGGGTAGAAACAGCAAGAAGTTTTGGCCGCAATAATACATTGGATACTTGGTTGAGTTTTTTAACACTTGGATTGTTTTTGTACACAATTAATTATGACGAAAAAGCAACCTATATAGAAGATAGAAGTACGAGTCCAAAATCAGAACTAGGAGAATGGGTGAGTTCTGTTTTGTTTGCTATAATAGCAGCAACTTTGGTTCACACCTACGTGATGCAACCATATACCATACCCACTTCTTCTCTTGAAAAATCATTGTTGGTAGGAGATTTCTTATTTGTAAGTAAATTTCATTACGGTGCCAAGACACCCTTGTCTTTGATAGCTGCTCCTATGGTACACGATACCTTGCCATTTGTCAAAGCCAAATCTTATTTATTTAATGACAATCCTGAAGAACAAGAAAGCTCATTCATAAATAAGTTTCAATTACCTTATTTTAGATTGCCTGGATTCCAAAAAATCAAAAGAAATGACATTGTCGTTTTTAATTGGCCAGCAGATACGGTGCAACAGTTTTTCAAAAAAGATAGAAAATACATCAAACCTATTGATAAAAAATCTAATTATGTAAAAAGATGTGTTGCGATTGCTGGGGATACGCTAGAAATCATAGATGGATATATACATATTGACGGAAAGCGTTCGGAAATGCCTGAAAGAGCAAAACCACAATTTTTCTATGAAGTGGATACTCAAGGTAAGAACCTTAGCGAAAACGCTTTGTACAATACCTATCATGTCCGTAGAGGTGAAGCTTATATTTCCAATGGAAAATACATCTTAAACATGGATGAAGAAAATGCTAAAAAACTAGCTAAAAACCCTGTTGTTGCATCTGTAAAGAGGAGAATACAACCCACAGGAAAAGCAGAAGCTGTATTTCCTTCCAAAGAGCTGAACTGGAACAAAGACAATTACGGCCCTTTATATATACCAGAAGCAGGTAAAACCGTTGCAATTACTAAAGAAACTTTGCCTTTTTACAAAAAAATAATTGAAGAGTATGAACACAACGAATTAGAAGTAATAGGAAACCATATATATATCAATGGAAGCAAAACTGAATCCTATACTTTTTCACAAGATTACTATTGGATGATGGGAGACAACCGACACAATTCTGAGGATTCCCGTTATTGGGGATTTGTTCCATTTGATCATGTAGTAGGTAAGCCTGTATTTGTATGGTTCAGTTGGGATACTTATGGAAAAGGGTTAGATAAAGTCAGATGGGAAAGACTATTTACAACTGTTCACGGAGAAGGACCTTTGAACTCATATTTCTATCACTTTTTGGTTTTATTAGCAATCTATACAGGAGTTAAAAGATACCGTAAATACAAAGCAAATAACTAAATATTTGCTGAATTAACTAACATGAATCAAAGATCTTCAGTTCTTTTACATCCAACTTATTTCTCACCGATAGTTCAATATGCTGCTATTTTACAATTCGACGAGATTCTCTTTGAGATGGAAGATAATTTTCAAAAACAGACCTATAGAAATCGATGTTATATCTATGCAGCGAATGGAAAACAAATGCTGAACATACCTATTGTGCACCAGAAGTCAATTGGAAAAGTAAAAACAAAAGATATCTTGATCGATCATAAGACCGCAAATTGGCAAAGTAATCACTTGAAATCTTTTCAAGCAGCTTACAGATCCTCTCCATTCTATGAATTTTATGAAGACGATATAGCGTCTATTTTAAATAAGAAACACAAATACTTAGTAGACTTGAATCTAGAACTCCACGAATTTGTATTGGAATCAATTCAAGAGTTAAAACAACATAAAAAAACAGATCGATATATCACAAAATATGAAGCGAATGATTTTCGAAATTTAGCAAATGCAAAAACAGAAAATAATTGTATTTTTCCAAAATATACTCAAACGTTTGAGGAGAAGCATGGCTTTATAAAAAACTTGAGTATACTGGATCTTCTATGTATGGAAGGTTCCGCATCCTATCGATATTTATCAAAAATTAAGCTTCAATAAAAAAAAACACCCCTAGTTATTACATATATTAATCGTTTGCAAATACTTTAATCTTTATTTTTAAATTAGTTTTTTAACAAATGTTATCGTATATTTAATAGGTAATTAAAATCTTTAATATGAATCCCCTTCACAAATTCATGAATAATATTTCGAGTTTATCTCAAAAATCATACGATATTTTTTTTGATTTATGCTACGAAACAAAATACAAAGCTGGGACTATTTTAGTCGATATAGGGACGGTACCTGAAAATATATATTTTATAAAAAAAGGTGTTTCAAGATCGTATAGTATTTCTGAGAAAGGAGTTGAATACATCCGTTCATTAATCAGCAGTTATAACATACTTGCATGTACAGAGGCTTTAATTACTAAAGACCCCTCTAAAATAGCCTTGCAATGTTTGACTGACTGTGAAGTTTTAGAGATAAACTATGATGAATTAATGAAGTTGTGTAAAGCCAACGCTGAGATATTTGCTTGGTATACAAGAACCGTTGAGTTACACTATGCACATTTACAAAAAACTAACGACGAGTTGCTTACATTAAATGCAACCGAGAGATATCTTAAGTTACAAAAGCGAATACCAAATATTGACAACATGATCAATCAATACCATATTGCTTCTGACTTAGGCATAACTCCTATACAGTTAAGTCGCATTCGAAAAAAACTATACAGTAGGTAAAAAAAGCGGACATTTAAAATGTCCGCTTTTTTTTAATGGGTCAGTTAACGAATCAACTTCTTATATTTGATACGTTTTGGCATGATATCCCCACCAAACCGTTTCTTTTTATTTTCTTCATACTCTGAAAAGCTTCCTTCGAAGAAATATACTTGAGAATCGCCTTCAAACGCGAGAATATGAGTACAAATTCTATCCAAGAACCATCTGTCGTGAGAGATAACAACAGCACATCCCGCAAAGTTTTCTAGACCTTCTTCCAATGCTCTCAATGTGTTAACATCTAAATCATTTGTAGGCTCATCCAAAAGTAAAACGTTACCTTCTTCTTTTAAAGTCATCGCTAGATGCAATCTATTTCGTTCTCCTCCAGATAAGGTAGAAACCTTTTTATTTTGTTCAGAACCACTGAAGTTAAAACGGCTTAAATAGGCCCTAGAATTCACCATTTTACCTCCCATCAAGATTTGATCTTGTTCGTCTGAAAAGTTTGCCCAAATCGAACGTTCTGGGTCTATATCGGTATGCGATTGGTCAACATAAGCTATCTTTGCTGTCTCTCCAACTTTGAACTCGCCTGCATCCGGAGTCTGTTCTCCCATGATCATTCTAAAAATAGTCGTTTTACCTGCACCATTGGGTCCAATAATTCCAACGATACCGTTGGGAGGTAAATTAAACTCTAAATTGTCGTACAACAGTTTTTCACCAAATCCCTTTGAAACACCTTTTGCATCGATTACATTAGAACCAAGTCTAGGTCCATTGGGAATGTAAATTTCAAGTTTTTCCTCTTTTTGTTTTTGATCTTGGTTTATCAACTTATCGTAGCTTGCCAGACGTGCTTTGGATTTGGACTGGCGACCTTTTGCTCCTTGTCTCACCCACTCCAATTCTCTTTCCAGAGTCTTTTGCCTCTTAGAGGCAGTTTTATCCTCCTGAGCCATACGTTGTGATTTTTGGTCTAACCAAGAAGAATAATTTCCTTTCCATGGTATCCCCTCACCTCTATCCAACTCTAAAATCCATCCTGCGATATTATCTAAGAAGTATCTATCATGAGTTACGGCAATAACAGTTCCTTTGTATTGTGCCAAATGGTGTTCTAACCAATGAACAGATTCGGCATCCAAGTGGTTTGTTGGCTCATCTAATAACAGTACATCGGGTTGTTTTAATAACAAACGGCATAAGGCAACTCTTCTACGTTCACCACCAGACAAAACACCTATTTTCGTATTAGGTTCTGGTGTACGTAAAGCATCCATAGCTATTTCCAATTTGGTATCTAGTTCCCATGCTTCTAAGGCGTCAATTTTGTCTTGTAGTTCCGCTTGACGGTTCATCAATTTTTCCATTTTATCAGCATCAGAATAAACTTCCTCTAATCCAAATTGATCATTGATTTTATTGTACTCATCAAGAACTTCTACTGTCTCAGCAACACCTTCCTTAACGACTTCTATAACGGTTTTTTCATCGTCTAATATCGGTTCTTGTTCTAAGAAACCTACGGAGTAACCCGGTAAAAAAGTGATGTCTCCTTGGTAGTTATTATCAACTCCTGCGATTATTTTTAATAAGGAAGATTTTCCAGAACCGTTCAATCCTAAGATTCCAATTTTAGCTCCGTAAAAAAAACTCAAATGGATATTTTTTAAAACTTGTTTTCCTGTACTTTGGTAAGTTTTACTCAAACCTGACATGGAAAAAATGACTTTTTTATCGTCTGACATATGGTATAATTTTATTGTATTGAAGTAATAATTTGCGTGGTTAGACACAGGCATTACAAATATCGGAAATTACCTATAAAGTGAAAACCCGAATGTATATAATCGCACTATATTTGTAAGCTTTGTTGAAATTAAAATAGATAAAAAAAGGTTGTTTGACACAACAACCTTAGTAATTTTTTAACTTTATCAATTCTTTTAATCCATTTCTTAACAACTCCTTTTTAAGCTTGCCCTGTAGGGCCAAAGTTCATTGGAATTGGAGGTTGTTCTGGTTCGTTTATAGCTCCATTGGCTTTTTCAAACCTTTTGATATTTTCAGCGAGTGCTTTATTAAGACGTTTGGCATGCTCAGGAGTCAGAATGATTCTAGACTTGACTTTTGCTTTAGGTATACCAGGCATGACGTTGATAAAATCCACGATAAATTCTGAAGCTGAATGATTGATAATGGCCAAATTAGAGTAAGTCCCTTCTGCCACTGATTCGTCGAGTTCAATGTTCAATTGTCCTTCTTTGTTTTGATTTTCTTT
>JBMZVD010000074.1:0-10935 GCA_049625305.1 Flavicella sp. | reverse complement strand
CAAAGTGAACCCATTGCCAACATTGAACATTCCCGTCCAAGAAATATGTGTGGGAAGTTCACTGGACATTCAACTTCAGAATTTGAACAGTCAAACAGCAACCTACCACAGTACGTTAGCTCAGGCTAAAAATGGTATCGTTGAGCTTCCGAGTACCCGTATTGAATTCTCGAGTACAGGTAACTTTAGTTATTTTGCTAGAATCGTAGATACAAATACAAACTGTTGGAATGTGGAGGAAATCAAAGTTAAAGTAAATGCACTGCCTCAACTCAATGTGACCAATACTGAAATTTGTATCGGAGAAACGATCAATATCAGATCGTTGGTACAAAGTGATGATGGAAACAGAATCGACTATTACAAGAGCCTCGTAGATGCGCAAAGCGACCAAAATAAGTTGACCTCCCTTTCTGTAAACCCAATACAGAATACTGTTTATTTTGTAAAAGCAACGGATGTAAGCAGTACTACTTTCTGCAGTAGCATAGAAACAGTGACTGTTACGGTAAACCCAGTCCCAACCGTAACTGTCCTGCCTGCAGAAATTTGTTTTGGAGATACTGTGGAGCTCAGTAGTATTGTTCAAGCAGCTCCTATGGTTACCCACCAATTCTACACAGAAGATCCTGCATTAGGAACAAGTACACCTATTGTAGATTCCTTTATACAACCTCAAGAAAACACAGTGCTTTACATCAAAAGTACAGACACTGACCCTGCAAATCAAACCCGTTGCGCTACTATCAGTCAGGTACTGATCAAAGTGAACCCATTGCCAACATTGAACATTCCCGTCCAAGAAATATGTGTGGGAGATTCTGTTGATTTAAAAATAGCAACAGACAACTCAATAGATATTACTTATCACACAAATCAAAATAATGCAAAAACAGGGATTTTTGAACTTGAAAATACCCTAGTAAGCCCATTGCAATCAAGACTCTATTACGCACGTATAATCAACACAGTTACTGGGTGTACGTCAATCATAGAAATAGACATTGTAGTACATGAAATACCCGAAGTAAGGGTTTCTAATATTGATATTTGTGCTGGAGAAACAATCGAATTGAATACACTCACAACTAGTAATTCATCTAATACAGTGAATTTTTACGACAGTTATGAAAAAGCAATAAATGCACAAAATCGCATAAATTCAAATAGCATAACCCCCACTGAAAGTAAAAGGTATTTTGTCAGAAAGACGAATAAATATACTTCCTGCTATCAGATTCAAGAGTTAAATATTCGTATTCAAGAACTTCCAGAGATACAAAGTGTACTTTTGTCGGAATGTGACGATGATTCTGACGGTAAAACTTTTTTCAACCTAACAGAAAAAACAGATGAAATTATAAGCAATCCTCAAAACTATAATTTCAGCTATTATGAGACAGAACAAGATGCTATTATCGGTTCTATCGATTTACGCATTGAAACTCCATCAAATTATCGAAATGCAGTTTCAACTGCCGATGTAGTTTGGGTTCGTGTTGAAGACTCCAAAGGTTGTTTTGAAGTTACCCCCATTTACTTAAAAGTTACCAATTCTTTAATCAACGCATCATTTGTTACCATATTTAAATCGTGTGATGATCGATTGGACTTACATGGAAACTCAAATAGCGATAACAACGACAGTGACGGAGTAAGTTCTTTTGACTTTAGCGATGCAACAGAGATTATTCGAAAGGAATTACCAGCAGATCAATCGTTTACGATAGACTATTATCTCAACCAGGAAGATGGACTGCAAGAGGTGAATCCAATTAAAAACAAATCTAATTTCAGAAACTCAAAGAGTCCTGAAAGTCAATCTATATGGGTACGAATCAACAATAAAAATAATGACAATTGCTATGCATTTGGACCTTTTGTATTATTGATTGTTGAAGCTATACCTTCAACAGACAAAGTAGATGATATGCAAATTTGTGAAAATGATGTCAATGGTTTTTATTTAGATGACCAGACTGCAGACATGTTACGATCTAAATCAAACCCTAATGAATACCTTGTTACCTATCACAAAAGTCCTGAAGATGCTGTCTCAGGAAATTATGCTTTGAGTAGTCCCTACAAAACTGAAAATAATGCAAAACAAAAGATATATACACGTGTAATGAGCAAAAAAACTGGATGTGTAAATCCTCATGGTTCATTCAATTTAATAACAACGAAAATACCTACTTTGAATCAAATTGATAATGTAGAAGCATGTGATACTGGTGCAGCAGATGGGATTTTTGATGGTTTTGACTTGGCTTTAAAAAGGCAACAAATTATTGGACAGTTAAACAACTCTAATTTTAATATCAATTTTTATCATTCAAAATATGATGCGCAAAAAGCTGAAAATAGAATTACGGATAATTTCTACGAAAATAAGACCCCTTACATAGAAACCATTTACCTTAGAATTGAAAACACGCTTACAGGTTGTGTCAATACAAATTACAATTTTGATCTTATCGTCCAAAAATCTCCCTATTTTGAGATTGAAAATGTACAATATGTATGTACTGACAATTCATTTGGATTAGAAATGAGTACCAAATTAAATCCGAACCTTTATCATTTTGAATGGACTGCTCAAAATGGGGAAATTTTGAGTAATGATGCACAATTTACGACCACATACGGCGGATTTTTTACGGTAACTAGCTTCAACAAAAATCCTCCCTTTTGCTCATACTCACAAACGGTGGAAGTTATCGAATCTAACGCTGCTAGTATTTCACATATTCAAATAGACGATGGTGAAGCAATCAATTCTATTGAAGTAAGTGTTATTGGAAATGGAGACTATGAATACCAACTAGACAGTGGAGAATTTACTGATTCTCCGATTTTTGATGAGGTCACTCCTGGAATACACTCCATAACGGTTAATGACAAGAGAGGGTGTGGTTCTGTGTTTAAAGATGAAATCATCGTTTTAGAAGTACCAAAATATTTAAGCCCAGAGCAAGGTGGTAAAAATGCCGTTTGGAAAATTGATTTGGGTCAATTACAAGGCGTTCAGTTTGAAAGATCAGTCATAACTATACTCGACAGAACAGGAAACATTCTAAAAGTATTAAACCCATTGTCTTCTGATTCAGAACTCAATAGTTGGAACGGGAAAATAAACGGAAAAACAATGGTACAAACTGACTATTGGTATAGTATAGAGCTCATAAACTCTTATGGAGAGCCTACTTTTAAGACAGGACACTTTAGCTTGTTAAAATAAAAAAGAGGAAACAGTTAGTTTCCTCTCTATTGGTACAATTCCAAAAAGTATATCAAGTTTTCATAGGTACAATGCTATTTTTTCCTTCATTTTTTCGAACCTCTAAGGTACCATTTACAGAAATTTTGAAAACAACTGCATTTGTATCAGGCATTTTTTGGGGTAATTCAATGTGAACTCCCTTTGCATCTCTATGAAACTTACAAAAGCCATTTCCTAATAATTCGATACTTTTGATTTTATTTTTATCAGAAACTGACTGATTGCTGTTTAAGGTTTCTATCGTCATTACATCGCTTTCTGGTACTCCCAAAACAATTGCATACAACACATTATCTTTGGTTGTATATCGAATATCAGTTGCATCAAATAGAGAGGTTTCTGGTTGGATAGCTCTTGAACTTCTTCCTGAATCTGGGTTTATTTGGGTGTAAAATAAATTATCTAAATGACCTTCCCCAATCAGTTTCCATGGATGTGTTCCATAAATAGCCTCTCCATACTTTCCTAACCAATCTCCCACACCTAAAAGAAGGTCTATCTGACCTTGGTCAAGAGTTCCATCAGATTTGGGGTTGATTGACAATAACAACCCTCCATTTCTAGATACTAAATCTGCTAGACGAACAATGACATGACGTGCAGTTTTGTATTGAATATTTTTATCCCACTGCCAATCACACCAACCTACCGAAGAAGGAGTATCATCTTCCCAAGGCCAATCTACATAAGAAGGGCGTGCATAGCCATTTTCGTAACTATAAATTCCAAAATTAGTTCCAAAATTTCCTTTGTTGTGTACGCATACCTCTGTATTATTCTTTAATGCATTGTTAAAATGCCTCGCTAGTATTTTTTCTGTATCATAGGCACCCCCTCCTCCATCAAACCAGAGTACATCTGGAGCATATTTATCTATAAATTCAAGTGTTAAATCTAGCCTGTTTTTTGTAAAACGTTCTTGACTACCTGTAAACCAATAGTAATGATCATTTTTAGAGTCTAATAAATCTACACGATTGTAAATAGGATCTTTTTTAAGTTTTTTAATCAGTCCTTGATAATGTTTGTAAGTTCTACCGTGGTGAAAAGATGCTATTGTCTTCAGTCCTCGGTTTCTAATTTCAGTAATCAATTCACCATACAAATCACGCTTAGGTCCCAATTTACCTGCACAAAAATCAGTAAACTCACTGTCCCACATACAATACCCATCATGGTGCACAGCACATATTCCAGCATATTTGGCTCCTGATTTATGCAAAAGATCTGCCCAATAAACAGGATCCCAATTTTCTGCTTTGAAATCTTTAGCAAGATCTATGTATCCATTACCATCTGTAATTTTCCCATATTTTTCTTCAAACATTTGGCGTTGTTCTTGTTTGGGATTTGTGTTGTAGACACCTTTATAAGCGGTAATGTAATAGTTTCCCCAATTTCTTTTTTTATAATCCCAAGCTCCTGTTTGAGAATAAATACCCCAATGTGCGTATACCCCAAACTTTGCATCCTCTGCCCATTTAGGAATTTTATGCTGTTTTAAAGATCCCCATACTGGCTCATAGGGCTGATTGGGATCGGTCCGCTTGTATTTTTGAATTTCAAGTTCAAGTGCAGCCTGTTCTTTTTCTAATTTTTTACGCTGTATATGACTTTGCCATTTTGCGTAATTTTCTTTACCTAAAATCGAAATAATTTTTTTTTCTTTGGCAATACTAAAGTCTTTCTTTATGTATTTCCAATCTTCTGAATCACGATTTTTTTGAGCTAACAACACAAAAGATTTTTTGCTTTGTTTTTCAAAATTAGTCAATTCGAGTAACTTTTGTTTGGATATTCCCAAAACTTCAAGTAACTCCTTTTCTACAAGTAAAGCATTTTTGGAATCTTGAGCATTTACATACAATGCAATAAAAAACACAAAAATGGATACAATTTTTTTCATCTATAAATGGTTTGTTTAGTTGACGCAAAATACATGAACATAACATAAAAGAATAGTCAAAGAGTTACAAATAATTAGCAGAAATATATCATAGGAACTATTTGTGGTTTGGAAGCAAAAAAAAATCAGGCCCTAAGGCCTGATTTTAATGTGTTTTCGAAAATAAAAGTTACAATACAGCGTCTATTTTAGCTGCATAGGTAGCCTTAGGTGCTACACCTACTTGTTTGTCAACTACTTCACCATTTTTAAACAACAATACTGTAGGAATATTTCTCACTCCATATTTTGCTGCAAATTCTTGGTTATTGTCTACATCAACTTTACCTACAACAGCCTTACCTTCGTAGTCACTGCTAATATCTTCAATAATTGGTCCAACCATTCTACAAGGTCCACACCAAGTTGCCCAAAAGTCAACTAATACAGGTTTGTCAGACTTTAATACTACTTCATCAAATGTTGCATCTGTAATTTCTAATGCCATATCTTTTTATTTTTAGGGTTCTAATTTATTAATTGTTGTACAAATGTAGTCAAATAAAATACTCAAATCACTTAGGAAAAATCACTTTTTACAATACGTGTATTGATTTTTCTTATACTTCAACTAAAGATATAATTTTTTAAAATACTTCACGAGCAATTTTAACAATATTATCCGATTTTCCCATCGAGTAATAATGAACCGTTGGGACTCCTGCAGCCATTAATTCTTTGCTCTGAGCAATCGCCCATTCGATTCCTACTTGTCTTACGGAAGCTTTGTCTCCCTTACAGTCAAGTACCGCTTTTTCTAATGCATAAGGCAAATCTAAACTAAATACTTTTGGCAATATTTGCAAATGCCTTTCAACAGCTATGGGCTTGATACCCGGGATAATCGGCACCGTAATACCAATATTCTTTGCTGCCTCAACAAATTCAAAGTATTTTTTATTGTCAAAAAACATCTGTGTAACCACATAATCTGCTCCTGAATCTACTTTTTCTTTCAAACGTCTTAAATCAGATTCCAAACTTGGAGATTCAAAATGCTTTTCAGGATACCCAGCAACACCAATACAAAAATCAGGTGTATAAGGTGTATCAATAGTGTCATGCAAAAATTTACCTTCGTTTAGGGCATTGATTTGATGCACCAATTCCACGGCATAGTTATTTCCACCTGCAACTGGAACAAACTGACTTTCATGTTTCATCGCATCACCACGCAAAGCAACGACATTGTCAATACCTAAGTAATGTAAATCCACCAAAACATATTCAGTTTCTTCACGAGTAAAACCACCACATAAGACATGAGGAACAGGATCTACATCGTATTTATGTTTTAACGAAGCACAGATGCCAACGGTTCCCGGACGCATTCGTGTAACTTTACGCTCTAATAATCCGTTGCCCTTATCCAAATAAACAAACTCTTCTCTCGAAGTAGTTACATCTATAAAAGGAGGTTTGAATTCCATCAAAGGATCAATGTTGTCATATAGTTTTTGAATGTTTTGTCCTTTGACTGGAGGTACTATTTCAAAAGAAAATAATGATTTTCCATTGGCTTTCTTAATATGGTCTGTTACTTTCATTGGTTTGGTTTGACTATTTTTTGCTCTTTTAATACTTTGAGTAAAACTAGATGCGAATGTATATCTTTTTAATTGCTTTCAAAAAGAAAAAATCCTTGTGCAAGACTTTTTTTGTGACAGCAAACACTTGTTTTACTTTAGGTTATGACTCGTTTAGGTTAGGAGCTAACCAACGTTCAGCATCTGCTTGAGACATTCCTCTTCTTTCTGCAAAATCGTGAACTTGCTCTTTGGTAATTTTACCCAAACCAAAATACCTAGATTTTGGATGAGAAAAATACATCCCTGATACTGACGCCGTAGGCCACATCGCCAAACTATCTGTCAAGCTTACCCCTATATTTTCTTCCACATTCAATAAACGCCAAAGTGTTAATTTTTCTGTATGATCAGGACAAGCAGGGTAACCTGGTGCTGGTCGAATTCCTTGGTATTCTTCTCGTATAAGGTCTTCGTTTGATAAGTTTTCTTCACTAGCATACCCCCAAAATTCTTTTCGTATCTTGTCGTGAAGATATTCGGCAAACGCCTCTGCAAAACGATCTCCTAAGGCTTTGATCATAATACTGTTGTAATCGTCTAGGTCTTCTTTGTATTTTTCAGCAATCTCTTCTACACCAAAACCTGTAGTGACACAAAATCCTCCGATATAATCTTGAAGACCTGTTTCCTTAGGTGCCACAAAATCTGCCAAGGCCATATTGGGTTTATTCGTTCCTTTCTTTCCTTGTTGACGCAGCGTTAAAAGTGTTTCGATTACCTCTGAACGTGTTTCGTCCGTATACACCTCAATGTCGTCTGAATTGTCAATACTATTGGCAGGAAAAAGACCGTACACAGCCTTTGCCGTAAACCACTTTTCTTCCAATACCCTATCCATCATGGCTGTTGCATCTTGAAACAAATCTGATGCTTGTGTTCCTACAATTTCATCTGTTAAAATGGCTGGATATTTTCCGTGCAATTCCCAAGATTGGAAAAAAGGAGTCCAGTCAATATAGGGAACTAATTCTTTCAATTCTAAATTTTCTATTACATGTACTCCTGTTTTTTTAGGAGTATACATGTCTTTTTTGTCCCACTCTATGACAAACTTATTGGCTCTTGCTTCTGCCAAAGGCAAATATACTTTTTGACGCGCACGGTTCAAAAACCCATCACGTAATTTGGTGTATTCTGCACGAGTTTTTCCTAAAAACTCTTCTTTAGTCTGCTTATTTAGCAACGTACTTACTACAGGTACAGAACGAGAAGCATCCAAAACATGAATGACGCCATGCTCATAGTTTTCAGCAATCTTAACTGCAGTGTGCGCTCTAGAAGTTGTCGCTCCTCCTATCAATAAAGGTATTTTAAAATCCAATCGCTGCATTTCCTTAGCTACATGAACCATTTCATCTAGTGATGGAGTAATAAGTCCACTCAGTCCAATGACATCTACTTGATGTTTTTGTGCTTCTTCTAAAATTATTTCAGGGGCTACCATTACTCCTAAATCTACGATTTCATAGTTATTACAAGCCAATACAACAGATACAATATTTTTTCCGATATCGTGAACATCGCCTTTTACAGTTGCCAATAAGACTTTTCCTTGTGATTGGGTACTTTCGTCTTTTTCTGATTCGATAAAAGGCATCAAATGGGCAACAGCTTTCTTCATCACTCGGGCCGACTTAACTACTTGAGGTAAGAACATTTTCCCTTCTCCAAACAAATCACCAACCACACTCATTCCAGTCATCAAATTTCCTTCAATAACCTCAAGTGGTTTAGAGGCCAACAGTCTTGCTTCCTCAACATCTTCAACGATATAAGTATCCAAACCTTTTACCAAAGCATGGGTAATTCTATCTTGAAGTGAACCTTCTCGCCATTCTAAATTTTGTACTTGTGTTTTTGCCGTTCCTTTTACGGTTTCCGCAAAATCCAACAAGCGCTCCGTAGCATCGTCCCTTCTATCTAAAATGACATCTTCAACATATTCTAATAAATCTTTAGGGATGTCATCGTAAACCTCTAACATGGATGGATTTACAATTCCCATATTCATTCCTTTTTGAATGGCATGGTATAAAAATACAGAGTGCATGGCTTCTCGTACCGTATTGTTTCCTCTAAAAGAGAAAGAAACATTACTCACCCCACCGCTAACACTGGCATTTTCCAAATTAGTACGTACCCAGTGAGTTGCTTCAATAAAATCAATAGCATTTTTACGGTGCTCGTCCATTCCTGTTGCTACTGGGAAAATATTTAAATCGAATATGATATCTTCTGAAGGGAACCCTAATTCGTGTACCATGATATCGTAGGATCTCTTGGCGATACGACAACGGCTATCGTAGTCATCTGCTTGTCCGACTTCGTCAAAAGCCATGACTATCACGGCAGCACCATAGCGTTTTAACAATGTAACATGATGGCGAAACGCATCTTCTCCTTCTTTTAAAGAGATAGAATTTACCACACATTTTCCCTGAACTACGCGCAAACCAGCTTCTATAATATCCCATTTAGAACTGTCAATCATGATAGGAACTCTAGAGATATCTGGTTCCGCCATGATCAAATTCAAGAAGCGCACCATGGCTTCTTTTCCATCAATCATACCATCATCCATATTGATATCTATGATTTGAGCACCACCCTCTACTTGGTCTCTAGCTATGGCTAAAGCCTCTTCGTACTTTTCCTCTTTGATCAAACGTAAAAATTTACGTGAACCTGCTACATTGGTTCTTTCTCCCACGTTTATAAAGTTCAAATTCGGACTCAACACCAATGGTTCAAGTCCTGATAACTTCATATATTTTGTTTGTTTGATCGTCTGCATCTTCTGATTGAATTGTCTGATATACTATTCACTAGTAATTACTACTATTTTTTACTAATCTAGGGGTACTACTAAATTTAAATGATTTTTCTTGGGCTAAATGTAGCTGCTACTTCAGCAATTGCTTGAATATGTCCCGGATTGGTTCCACAACAACCACCTACAATATTTACCAAGTTTTTTTCTAAATACCCTTTTATTTGTGCGGCCATTTGCTCCGGTGTTTCATCATATTCACCAAAAGCATTGGGCAGACCTGCATTGGGGTGTGCTGAAACTCCAAAAGAAGTGTTTTTTGCAATGGCCTCTAGATGAGGAACCAAGGCGTCTGCTCCCAAAGCACAGTTCAACCCTACTGTCAATAAAGGTACATGAGAAACTGAAATCAGAAATGCCTCTGCAGTTTGTCCCGACAGAGTTCGCCCACTCGCATCCGTAATAGTTCCACTCAACATGACAGGAATATCAATACCTCTTTCATCTTTTACTTCTTCTATGGCAAACAAGGCTGCTTTGGCATTCAAAGTGTCAAAAACAGTTTCTACCAATAATACATCAGAACCACCATCAAGCAGAGCCTCTGCCTGTTGTTTGTATGCAATACGCAATTCGTCGAAACTAATGGCTCTAAATCCAGGATCGTTTACATCAGGAGACATAGATCCTGTTTTGTTTGTTGGCCCCATAGACCCTGCAACAAACCTTGGCTTATCAGGATTTGTTTTGGTAAATTCATCTGCAACTTCTTTGGCTATTTTGGCAGACTGGTAGTTTAATTGATATACATAGTCCTGCATTTCATAATCCTCCATGGCAATGGTCGTACCTGAAAAAGTATTGGTTTCCACAATATCAGCACCTGCCGCAAAGTATTTTCGGTGTACTTCTTTAATAGCCTCAGGCTGCGTAATCGAAAGCATGTCATTATTTCCTTTGACAGATAATTTCCAGTCTTTGAATTGTTCACCACGAAAATCCTCTTCCGTAAAATTATAGGCTTGCAACATGGTTCCCATGGCTCCGTCGAGTACTAAAATACGTTCTTGTAATATTTCTCTGATATTGTACTTCATTCTGTTTACTTTAGGAATTCAATTTCAGGTATTGTTTTCAGATGCTATTTAAAAAATTAATAAAGACACTAAAAAAAGAGCTTTAAAACACCTAATTGTCAACACTTTTAAATCCTGGCAAATATACGTTATTTAGTACGAATATTAGGTCAAAATATTCCTCATGGCTAACAAATGTTAACAACAATTAAAGTAAATAAAATTACAAGCAACAAAAATTATTTATCTGTTAAAGATTTAATGTTTTACGA
>JBMZVD010000073.1:0-10976 GCA_049625305.1 Flavicella sp. | reverse complement strand
AACTTCCTTCAGTACCCACTGAAACTGTACTGTTGTTTGTGCCACTTAAAGAAGTTCCTGTTGTATTCGTACCCTCAATAGAATAAGTAATGCTTCCTGCACTACTTGAAGTAGCATTTAATGCAAAATTTAGAGCGTTTTCGGTGGTATAAACATCCTCAAATGTTATACTAGGAACACAGGCATCATTTACTAAAGCCTCTAGATAGTCATGCACTCCACTTGAATCCGAATCCAAAGGAGTTTTAGTATAATCATGTCCCTGAATTTTACCATCAGCATCCACTGTATAAACTCCATTGCCATCGATAGAAGCATTGTCAATAACACCATTTTTATCAATATCAAAACCAGCTTCTTGATAATCTTCACAGCCGTCTGCATCACTGTCAGTTTCGAGATAATTTGCTTCGTTATCTGAGTCTGTATCTAAACAAGGGACAGTAACCTGTACATTAAGATCTGATTTATAAGCTGACAATAGTGTCAAGTTATAATTAGTCACATTGTTTAATTTTATTTGCCAACCTTCAGGATTGGTTTCAGAGGCTCTAAACTGAATACTTGTATCAGTAGATGATATTACATTCAATTCCGAAGAAGGATCCTCCCATGTTAATGAGCCATCTCCTAATGTAAGTGTCCAAGTATCAACTGTTCCAAAATTAATTCCAGTATTGGTTGCCTGAGATATTAAAAAATCAACAGGGTTATCGGTTGAAACTGTCAGTGTTCTTAAAACACCCGCACTATCCAATGCTAAATTACCACTATCATCTGTATGATCTGCATTAATTCCTCCTGAGATACCTATAGTGATTTGAGTATCAAGCAATGAATAAGTATCATTACTAGACGTTTCCAACCTAGAAAACTCTAAATAGTCTGTATTTTCACCACACTCAACCGTATCCAAAATACCGTCATTGTCCGCGTCCAAATCGTTTTTGTCTGCGACGCCATCTCCATCAGCATCAACCATTGGATTTATAGTTAAGGTAACACTCTTAGTTGCACTTGCATGCGTAGCTGTCCCCGCTACATTGGCAGTTATGGTAACCGTACCAGCAGCACCAATCGTCACAACACCTTGCGGAGTGATAGAGGTACCTAAGGCATCACTATCCAAGGTGAATGTATAAGTTATTGCACCCGATGAATTACTCGTTGTAGTAGAAGACAAATCAAATGCTGCATCTCCCTCTTCTTTTGTCAAATCTTCGAAATTGGAAATCGTAGTTAGTTCAAGTGGGTTACAATCCTGGTCAACATCAGCCTCCAAATGATCTCCAAGACCACTATTATCAGAATCTAGAGGAGTAGTAACATACCAAGAATTTCCTGAAGGAAGTTGCCCAGCAACTTTACCATCTGCATCTACCACTAGTTTTCCATTTCCATCAACTATACCATCAATAATACCATCTTGATTGAGATCAAATCCAGCTTCTGTAACATCATAGCAACCATCCCCGTCACTATCAATATCCAGTTGGTTCGGAATACCATCATTGTCTGTATCTATTTGAGTAGTCGAGAAAAAAGTAACCGCTACCTGATCATCTAAATCACTCAAATTATTACCATTCAATCTTGAATTAGTATTTGAAGAAGACACCTGATTTACCAATTGACCTGAATTACCATTAGTGGCACCATCCCCAAACAAATACACCTGAGTTGCATTTGCTGAATTTGAATCGTCCAAACTAAAAGTACTGCTGTGATCACTATTTTCATGAGGCCTTCTGTATGTTTGACCTTCTTTTGAAGATAGCCATTGCTTAGGATCTAAAGTCATCAAAGCAATTTCAGCATCTGATGGTAAATCGTCTCCCGTTTTAAGTGTGGTTACTGTAACCCCAGCAATCTGCCCATTAAAATAATCGGAAAGAGTACCTTCATCCCTAGTACCAATATAAAAGTCCCCAGTAATATTCCCATCGAATCCCTCTCCAGAACTATTAAATTTCCAAGAACCCGATATAGTAGATTTTTCACCTGTTCTTAAATCAATTTTAAAAAAACGAAAACGTGACTGAATATCAGACTGAGTAAGACCATTTGCAGTTTTTGTTCTTCCTCCATTATAATCTACATATACAGCAACCCAATTATCACTAAAAATAGCATCATCACTCGTAAATCGAATGCGATTAACCGCTGACTCCCCCATCTTCATAAAGAGTTTACCATCAGTCAATACCCTCAGATGAATCTGATCATCTTGTCCTCCTTGAGACCAAATAGTACTATTCGAATTACCATCCGCTTTAAACACAGAAGCTACAGCCCAAGGCCTTCCAGTAGCCGCGGTTTTACCAGCAGCAACACTATTTGAACCTTTATTATTTCTTCTAAGTGGATTTTGAGAATTAGAATTCGAATTTTTATCAAAACGTTCTTGTCCACCATCAAATTGGTAAGCTGAAGCCCATGAGGTATTAGTACTCGTATCAAAACCTTCATCAGTATCCAAAATACCATCGTTGTCATCGTCCAAGTCTGTTAAATCGACAACACCATCTTCATCTGTATCTATAGAACAGAAATCAAATGAAGATTCTATATAATCAAACATTCCATTTTGATCTCTATCCAAAGGGGTTCTATAAGCATCAGCTCCATTAACCTTTCCGTCAATTGTATACCCGGAACCATCTCCATCTACAACACCATCTCCATCTGCATCTAAAAACCCTGCTTCAAGAGCATCCGAACAACCGTCATTATCACTATCCGTATCAAATTGATCATAAGTTCCATCATTGTCTGTATCGCGATATTCAACTTCTATCGTCACTATGTCTGGTAAATTAGTTGAACCAGGAAGTTCAACCTCACTATCAGTTTGTCCTGGATTTACCTGATTAACAATACCGGTACCTGAACCACTATTAACATCTCCCATCAACCATATTTTGGTTGCAATACCCCCGAGAGAATCGTCTGTTGGGTGCGATTGAAAATTTGCGGTATTGGTATTTATCTGATTGGGCTTTCTCCAATCATTTCCTTCTTTGTACGTTGACAACCACGACAAAGGATCCAAAGACATCATAGACACTTCAGATGCACTCGGCAAGGAAGTACCAACAGTTAAAGTTGTAACTATTGTATTTGATATCAAACCCTCGAAAGAAACGCCTCCATTGTATTGCGCTCCGACATAGAAATTTCCTGGAATTGAACTTTGGGGCGGATTCTGATTTTTTGACCAAGAACCATAACTAGAGCTAGCTGATAAATTTGTAGCTTGTCCTGATATAAGATTTACTCTCCAAATACGAAAACGAGAATAATACCTATTCCAACATGTATTACAACTACCTCCACTAAAGTCTCCACCATTGTAATCTACGTAATAAGCATACCAACTATCAGCGTCGTAATTAAAGTTTGAAGTCCATCGCACATAATTGTTATTCCCTCCGTATTGAAACCTAATTTTCCCTCCGCTCAATAACTCAAGTGAAATCTTCGAAGCGTTTTGATCTGAACCATTTGTTTGAGACCAAAGCACCATATTTTTTCTTACTGAAGGCTTAAATACAATTGAAATTGCCCACGGTTGACCGTTATTTGCAGTCATCCCAGAAGTCACATTTGAATCTCCACTCCCAGTACTAGATAAAATTAATGGATTCTCTAGGCTGTTATTGGTGGTTTGCTGCAAATAATCTGAACCATCAAACTCAACTGCACTCTGAGATGGTGTTGTGGTTGTGATAAATGAAGACTCCACACTATCCAATATACCATCATTGTCATCGTCCAAATCATCTTCATCAATAACACCATCTCCATCATTATCATTTAGAGACACTACCATCGCATATACTTTTGCATATAAATTTTTCAATCCAGAAACCCAACTAAAAGCATCCGTGGCAACCTCAGCTTCAACAACCTTATTTTGCGCAATATTCGAGACATTAGCAATGAAAGCACCAGAATTCTTAATCACCTGAGAATTACCAGTGATCTTTTTATAGACAGCTGTATCGAAATACGATAGTACAAAAGCATTTGAATTCTCAGCTTTTGAATTTGACAAAGGAGCTAAGAAAGAAGCTGGAGTATCTACATAAGCAAACACAAAAGTCTTTACAAAAAACAGTAAAGTAAAAAGAAAGTTACGTGTAAAGTTAAGACGTAATTTTGATAGGGGGATAATATTAATCATGCGGAGGGGGGCAAGGGTAAATAAAAATTTTGAATGTAATCAGTACTGAAACAATAAATTAGAGATTAAGAATTGCATATCAGCAGCCAAAAATCTAGACCTAAAAGAACAGACAAAAATCTCTCTTGTCAGGAATCGAACAATAAGAAAAAGCAGGTAGCAAATTAAAATTGAAAATTTTTGTTAAAGTTAACGGGGGATTTTTTCTAAAAAAAAGCGTGTTAAAAAACCACAAAACGCTGATTAACATTAACAAAAAACTAAATTCAATCATCATCATCATAATATATTTTAAGGGTAGATTTTACAAGTTTCCAAATATAAAACTAATTCCACATATAATACAAATAAAAATTATTGTTTTTTCAACAAAAAAACTACTCTAAATGAATCAGTTAGAAAGAATTCTTTTTGCAAACACATTTACAATTAATTGAAAAATTTAAACTAAAAATAGAAACATGCAGACCACTTTTTATTCAATTTATTTTTGAATTTTGGCTTAAAAATGAAAAACTTTGTTTTTGTATCGTGTGTTTTTTTACAATCTATTTTTGCGAAAAATTACTACGTTTCTAAAAACGGAAACGATGCTAATAGTGGAAGTTTTAACGACCCTTTTTTAACAATCCAAAGAGCCGTCAAAGAGCTTAAAAAAGGAGATGTCTGTTACCTCAGAAAAGGAACTTACCTAGAAAACATTAAGATCATAACATCAGGCAATACGGGAGCCCCAATACAAATAAAAAACTACAAAAACGAAAAAGTCTGTATTGATGGACGCTCAAATATTGTAACGAAGTGGCTAAAATTAGACAAACATATTTACAAAACTACACTTCCAAAAAACACAACTATAACTCAGTTATTTTCCAATGACAGAATGCTGTTAGAAGCACGTTGGCCCAACAGTAATATCGATCGTATTTGGGAAAGAAGTGATTGGGCAACGTCTGGTCCCAAAAGTAATAATGGTATCATGTACTACCAAAAAACGCCACAAAATGCAATAGACTGGAGCGGCGGATATGCCATGTTAAATATAAGCCACCAATACAAAACTTGGAGTCGTAAAATACACACTAGCGCAACACATAATTTTACTTACAAATTAAATATTCAACTAGAAACATTATATCCTAAACCTTGGAATGATGACTATTTCTACCTCTTTGGAAAAAAAGAAGCTCTTGATAGTCCTGGGGAATGGTATTTTGACCACAAAACCAATGAGCTGTTTTTATACCTAACTGAAAACTCAAGACCTGAACAACAAGTAATTTCATACAAAAAAAGAGACTACGGTATGGAAACGCATGAACAAGCATACATACACATTTCAGGAATCCATTTTATGGGTTGTACCGTACAATTTAAAAACTGCAACAATATAAGATTTGAAAATTGTACACTCTCCTTTCCGACTTACAACCGATTGTTGACCGACAACCTACCTATTAAAACAAGAACAAAAACAACTGCAACTGAAATTAGTGGACATGACAATAAAGTATCCAATATTAAACTCTCCTACTCCAACACTATAGGTCTTTTGATCAAAGGAAGTAACAACACAATTGAAAACTGTACAATTCATGATATCAACTGGGTAGGTAGCGTCAACTATCCAGCAATAAAAATAGAAAGTGAGTATGCTAAAAAAGGAAACACTGTCAAACATTGTACTGTCTACAACACAGGTAATGTGGGAATTCTGAGCGATGGACCCGACAACAGCATTGAATACAACGATGTATACAATACTGCTCTTGCCTGCAAAGATGCAGCAGGCATACAAACCCAAAGCCCACGCTGCTCGGGAACGGAAATAAAATACAACTGGATCCACGATACTGACGAAAAAGGCATCCGTGGTGACGACCAAACTAGAAATTTACACGTACATCACAATGTATTGTGGAATTGCGGAAAAGGAATGCTACTCAAAGGAGATGACAATTGGGTATACAATAACACAATACTAGGAGATTCTGAATCAGGTGCACTAGTAATTCCCACCAAAAAAGAACTAAAAAAATGGTGGACAATTTACCCTATACGCAATATTCAAAACAAAAACAGTTATTATTTCAACAACTTAGTCGCTAAAATAGTTTTTAGAAAAAAGCCACTTAGTGACCTTGAAAAAATTGAAAATAATTACCAATATTCTGAAACATCTATCTCAGACCAGCTAAATTCGATAACACAAAGAGATTTTAGACCAAAAAAAGATACTAAACTTATAGAAAAAGGCATCTTTAAAGAAAATCACCCAAAATCTTTTAATGGAAATAGTCCCGACATAGGTGCATACGAATACGGAGAAAAAAAATGGATTGCAGGAGTCAATAATTTAACAAAAAACTGATCTACAGCCTCTTGCAGATATCGTCAGATTTAATTATATTGACAAGGAAGATGTCCGTTATTTTATTCACTATAAAATTTCCTGCTTATGTTACCGTTTAGAACCGAAATCAGAAATTCTCCTAAAGAGCAAACTCTCAAAGTTTACCTGAGTGATATCTCCTTAGATAGAACCTTAAAAGACCTTATTGAAAATTTAGAAGGAGTTCGTCTTGTAGAAGTACAACGGAGCTTAGGCAGAAATCGTGTGCGTGAAAACATTACCGTTTATAGAGAAAACAATACAGACATCAATAGTCTAAAAGAAAAAGTTGACACGTTTTTAAACACTTACTTTGAAAGAGTAGATATTTAACTTCGAAAAAAAAGCACAACAGAAGGTTTAAAAATAAGGGAATATAAAAATGCTTTTCCTTACAAACGAATTATAAAATACTAAAAAAGCCGATACTAAACAGTATCGGCTTTTGAAATATATAAATTACTTCTTAGTATCTATAGTATTCAGGCTTGAATGGCCCTTCAACTTTAACATCGATATAAGCAGCTTGCTCTTCATTTAATGTATCCAACTCAACACCAATCTTAGACAAGTGCAAACGTGCTACTTTCTCATCCAAGTGCTTTGGCAACATGTACACATCGTTTTTGTATGCTTCAGAATTTGTCCACAATTCGATTTGTGCCAATGTTTGGTTTGTAAATGAATTACTCATCACAAAACTTGGGTGACCAGTTGCACATCCAAGGTTTACCAAACGACCTTCTGCCAATACCAAAAATTCTTTCCCATCAACAGTGTACTGATCTACCTGTGGTTTGATTTCAATTTTCGTGTCTCCATAATTGGCATTCAACCAAGCCATATCAATTTCGTTGTCAAAGTGACCAATATTACAAACAATTGCTTTGTCTTTGATTGCTTTAAAATGACGATCTACAATGATATCTTTGTTACCAGTTGTAGTAATCACAATATCTGCTCTTGAAATAGCATTATCCATTTTACGAACTTCAAAGCCGTCCATAGCAGCTTGCAATGCACAAATAGGATCGATTTCAGTTACGATTACACGAGCGCCAGCACCCGCTAATGAAGCAGCCGTACCTTTACCTACATCTCCGTATCCAGCTACTACAGCCACTTTACCAGCCATCATAACATCTGTAGCACGACGAATCGCATCTACTGCAGATTCTTTACATCCGTACTTGTTGTCAAATTTAGACTTGGTAACAGAATCGTTTACGTTAATAGCTGGCATAGGCAGTGTTCCTGCCTTGACACGTTCATACAAACGGTGAACTCCTGTGGTTGTCTCCTCAGACAATCCTTTGATTCCAGGAACCAATTCAGGATAACGATCCAATACCATGTTTGTCAAGTCACCTCCATCGTCCAAAATCATATTCAATGGCTTTCTATCTTCACCGAAAAATAATGTTTGTTCGATACACCAGTCAAACTCTTCTTCGTTCAACCCTTTCCATGCATACACTGATACTCCTGCAGCAGCAATCGCAGCAGCAGCTTGGTCTTGTGTAGAAAATATATTACAAGAACTCCAAGTAACCTCAGCACCTAAATCTACCAATGTTTCAATCAATACAGCCGTTTGTATTGTCATGTGCAAACATCCAGCAATTCTTGCTCCTGCCAATGGCTTTTGCCCTTTGTACTCCTCTCTCAAACTCATCAAGCCTGGCATTTCCGCCTCTGCTAAATGAATTTCCTTACGACCCCAATCTGCAAGACTTATGTCGTGTACCTTAAATTTTGTGTATGTTGATGTTTCTGAACCCATAGTTCTTATATTTGTGAAATTAGAATGCAAAAATACAAAATACCTTTTATAAAATAATGCCTTTCTTAAAAAGTATCCCTGTTAACCCTCAAACTACTGTGTATGTTTGGAAAATTGACGAATCCATGGATTATTTTTCGTCTATCTCACTGAACAACAACAGCAAAGAACGTCTTAAAGCAATGCGTTCGGAGACACATCAAAAGGGTTTTTTAAGCATTCGAAAGTTACTTGAAATTGCTGGATATGGAGATGATGAACTGTATTACAATCAAGAAGGCAAGCCTTTTTTAAAGGATGGAACTCATATTTCGATCAGCCATTCCTATGAATTTGCTGCTCTAATTATGAGTGATCAGCCCGTTGGAATAGACATCGAAAAAAATAGGAACAAAATTGTAAAAATAGCCTCTAAGTTTGTCGGAACGGAACAAAGCTATGTAGATAAATTAAATCCATTGGCACAACTGTCTGTGATTTGGGGAGGCAAGGAAGCTTTGTACAAAATAGTAGAAACACCTGGCATCTCCTTTAAAAATGCAATCCACATCGCTCCTTTTACCCTAAAAAATTTAAAAGCCGAGGCATATACCCTAATAGAAAATATAAAGACCGAGTATACCATACATTTTGAAACTTTGGATAATTTTACCTTGGTGTACGCCCTTAAAAAATAAGTTTTTTTAAAAGTCTATGAAACAAGAAACCCTTCCCTTTATTCAAAAGGCAAAAAAACAAGGCAAAAAGCTCTTGGCATTGCTCTTAGATCCCGATAAAATTCAAGATGCTAGCAGTGAACAGCTACAAAAAACACTTGCAGACCCACGTATAGACCTTATTTTTGTTGGAGGTAGTTCGGTTGAAACCAATGCAACAGATCATTTTATTGAAGGTATAAAAACAGACAAACCTGTGGTTCTATTCCCAGGAGACACAACTCAAATATCAGACAAAGCAGATGCACTTTTATTCCTCTCCTTACTCTCTGGAGACAACCCTGAATACCTGATTCACCAACAAAGAAAGGCGGCACCAATTCTTGAAAATACGAATTTAGAAATCATTCCAACAGGATATATTTTAGTGGATGGTGGAAAGGAAACAGCAGTTCAAAGGGTTAGTAAAACTAAACCTATTGCCCAGGATGATACTGATAAAATAGTACATACAGCTATGGCAGGAGTCTACCTTGGAAAACAACTCCTATATTTAGAAGCTGGAAGTGGCGCTTTACAGGCAATACATGCTGATATCATTGAAAAAGTGAGTACAAAAACAAACATACCCGTAATTGTCGGAGGAGGCATTCGAAGTAAAGAAAGTCTAAGAGCAGCTTATATGGCTGGAGCTGATATTGTGGTCATTGGAACTGCCTTTGAAGAAAACGTAAATTTCCTCGAGGTACTTGTTCCCCAAAAAAAACCAATTAAAAGTATACCTTAAAAACAACATAGAAAATTTATCAACACCTAATATGGAACAAATCCTCAATTTTTTTATGGAACCATATACCAATGCAAGCACTTTTGATATTTTGTTAGAAATTAGTGGTGCTGTATTTGGAATTACTTCTGTCTTGTACGCTAAAAAAGAAAAAATCGCAGCCTATCCTGTAGGACTAGTGAGTACAGCTATCTATGTGTATGTTTGTTTTCAGTACACACTATACGGAGATTTGATCATAAATATTTATTACACCCTCATGACTATTTACGGTTGGTATTTATGGTCTTATAGTTCCGTAAAAAATAAATTACCCATCACGATATGTCACCAAAAAGATTGGGGTAAAGTGGTCGGTATTTTCAGCAGTACGAGTATTTTGGTAATAGGTGTTTATCTGTATTTTGATAAATTTGGTGAAATCACTTCCTATTTTGACACCTTGACTACGGGTATCTTTTTTGCAGGTATGTGGTTGATGGCCAATAAAAAACTTGAGCATTGGTTGTTTTGGATTGTAGGAAACACCATTTCAGTCCCTTTGTATTTTGTGAAAGGTTTGGGGTTTTCTGGCATTCAATTTTTTATCTTTACTCTATTGGCTGTTCAAGGATACCAACAATGGAAAGTCTCATTAACAAAACAAGATGGACACAAAGGAAATTAACAAAGAACTTTCATTTAAAGGAATTCGCAGTAGCGGCCCAGGAGGACAACATGTCAATAAAGTTGCCTCCAAAATCGAGTTGAGTTTTGACTTGTTAGAATCCAAAGGATTATCTGCCTATGAAAAAAACACACTTGTAGTCAAGCTTTCTAAACGACTGAATAAAAACAACACCCTAGTTCTTCAATGCGATAGTACTCGCAGCCAACACAGAAACAAAGAAATTGTTAGCAAACGCTTGTTTGACATACTCAAAACAAACCTTCAAAAAACAAAAATCAGAAAAGTATCACGCCCAACAAAATCTTCAATTCTAAAGAGACTAAACAACAAAAAAGCAAACGCACTAAAAAAGCAATTGCGTAGCAATAAAAACTTGTACTAATTATTTTTAAAAAAATTACTTTAAAACTGTTTTATAACTAAAAACAATCGCGTAATTTTGCATCGTTCTCAAAAAGGGGTGCCATTCGGCTGAGATCATACCCAAAGAACCTGGGCAGGT
>JBMZVD010000072.1:0-11178 GCA_049625305.1 Flavicella sp. | reverse complement strand
TTCATCATAGAATTTATAATCCTTGTGATTGTACAAGTGTTTTTCCTTTTCAGACTCCGAAGTATAGCTTGTAAAAAATCTTGCACCTTGGTTGGTATTCCAATAGGCATCATTTGCCAACATGGCAGGAAAATTGGATAGTATATTATCAAACTCAGCTCTTTTTTGAGCATGAGCTGCATTGTCATTTACAAATTCATATCCTTTTTGATTTCTTTTTGTTCCTGTATAATAAAATCGTCCTTTAGGCATACCCAACATCGGATTTACTACTTCCAACATATATTCTTTGGTTCTGACGAGTTGAGATGTCGCAATATAACCGTAGATCCAATCTCTATGTGTGTCTTTCGCCCCAGATATGAAAGGTACTAAACTCTCACCATCAAACTTTTTACCTGATGGCAAACTTGCTCCTGCAAGCTCTACTAAAGTAGGAGCAATATCCGTAAAGTCAGTTAACTCATCTGTAGCTCCACGCTTTTTTATACCCGCTCCTGCGATGATATTTACAACATGAGAGCCTCTTTCTACTCCCCTTGTTTTTGCAGTCACAGCGGTTCCATTGTCAGAAGTAAAAATGACAATGGTATTGTCAGCAATTCCCAAGTCATTTATTTTTTGCATGATTTTCCCCATCAAAAAATCGATGTATTCATTCAAAGCCTTGAGTCTTTGCACATTGTCCTCAGCATCGATACTTGGACCTAAATCACCAACTGTTCCTCTGAATGGAGTTGATGGATACCCTAGTCTAGTACCGTGAGGCGCAACGCTCGGCCAATAAGCAAGAAAAGGAGTTCCTTCCTGTGTTTTACGTTCCATAAAATCCATGATAAAATCAGCAAAAATGTCTGGAGCATAGTCTGTAGCCTGAGTATCTAACAGCACATCGTTTTTCACAATGCCTGGATGCCAATAACGTGAAGGAGTCTTATTATCTTCCATCGCTCCCGTAAAAGTTGGTGAACCTGGTAACTTCGCAATTTCCTTCAAATTTTCCCACAAACAGTACTCGTCAAATCCGACAGATGACTCGTAAGGCATCTGATTACCCGCGTGCCATTTACCTGCAATGGCAGTTGCATAACCTGCATCCTTTAAAAGTTTTCCGAAGGCTTGATGATTGGAATACACACTATTTTTACTGTTGTTTTTCCATATGGAATTGTGAAGTACTCCAGTAGAAGTTCCATATTCTCCAGTCATTATTTCAACTCTTGAAGGTCCACACATAGCAGACGCATAACAAGTTTTAAACATAACACCGTCTGTTGCCAGTTTGTCAATGTTAGGTGTATTTGCGGCACCATCAACTCCATAACAGCTGAATTGATCTGGACTTACATCGTCTAATAAAACTAAAATTATATTGGGTTTTGATGGGATTTGAGCTTTTAAAAATATAGGTACTGTAAGGAATACTATTAGCAATAGATACCATTGTTTGCAAAACTTCATCATTATTAAATTATTTAATCTTTGTTTGCTTGAGATTGATTGTATTGGAGTCAGCAAATTATGATTATAAAGAAGGAATTGTGTGTCCAGAATTTGCAAATTATCCTACATATTTCACAATAATTGGCAAGAAATAAAACATAAGCATCACAAATAAACACAAGAAGCTGAAATACAAGGATTTTAAACAAATAAACTAACACACAAAAAACGTTCAAAAAAAATACCACTTGAGTACAACTCAAGTGGTATCTAAAAACACTATAGTCTAAAGACTATAAATTCAACATTATTTTATAAACTCGTGCATTTTCGAAAACATTATTTTGAGGTACTGCTACTTCCAATCCTTTTTCAGTCATTTCAAAATCCAAGGATCTGTCATCTCCCAATACTTGAATAGATTTTACAGCTACTTTGTGATTCAAGAACTCCGTAAACACTTCCTTGTCCTCAGCAGCTGTCAAAGCAATAGCATAAACAACACCTGGTTTCGAAGTATAGCGGTACTCTGTTTCGTGAATACGCATACTGTGCTTGGTCTTCAATTCCTTTTCCTCTTGTGTAAATGGACCTGTAAACTCACCGTATACTTTCCAAGGTCTAGTATCGTAAATAGCTTCTCCATTGGTCTTCAACCATGCTCCCATAGCTTTCAAGCGCGTGACCATACCTTGAGGGATTGTACCATCTGCTTTAGGACCAATATTCAATAATAAGTTTCCATTTTTACTTACAACATCTACCAATAACCAAATCAACTCATCTACATTTTTATAAGCATTGGTCATTTCCTCATTTTCCATATAGGCATAAGAAGTTCCTAATGTTGCAGGATTTTGCCAAGGTGCTCCTATACTTTCCATTTGTAGGTTGTCTCTTTCAACACAGCCTACTCCAACAGGAAAATTAAGAGTTCTCCCCTTATTATTAAAATAAACTTCTTTGCCCCATTTTTGACCTGCATTTAAGTAATCTGCTATCATTCCTTTGAAAGCATTTTCAAATTTAACTACTTGAGGATCTCCTGCTGCCAATCGAATGATTGGCACATCGTCTATCCACATAAAATCAGGTTGGTACTTGTCTTGTGCTTCTTTCCAGCGAGCAACATAATCAGCGATAAAAGCATCGGAATAATCGAATGGCCCATACAAACTAGCAGCTTCTGGAAACCTCTTGATTTCTTCTCTTACTGGAGCCCAAGCTGTATCATTAACTGCAAAATTGGGCGTAAATCTACTAGGGTGACGTTCTCTATGGTATGATATACCATATTTCAACCCTTTTTTACGAACAGCAGCTGCCAAATCCCCAATAAGATCTCGCATTGGTCCTTTTTTGGCAGCTGTCCAAGGTGTCAATTGAGAATCCCAATTGACAAAACCATCGTGATGTTCGCCGGTTGGGATGACGTATTTTGCACCTGCCTCTACAAATAAATCTGCCCAAGCATCTGGATTCCATTTTTCAGCTTTAAACAAAGGCACCATATCCTTGTATCCAAAATCAGGAATAACGGCACCAAATTTTTCTTGAAAAAAGGCATCGTAGTTTCTAGGTTTTTTATACATGTCGCTCGTTATGGCTTCTGCATATCCTTTGTGTTTGTCTTTGTAACCCGCAACACTATAGGGTCCCCAATGAATAAAAATACCAAATTTTCCATTTTGCCACCATTGTGCAGGTTTTGCTTTTTGTAAAGATTCCCATGTCGGTTTGAATTCTTCAAGGTTTTCTTTAGTTGGTTTTTGATTATTTTCAGTAATACAACTTGTCAATGTAATTGCAAGGAAAAAAAATATAATTTGAAATGTTTTTTTTGATGTCATATATAGTGGTTTAATTTGGTGTTTTTTTTTTAATCGATTCGATAGAAACACTTCGTCAACTCAAAAATACAAAAGTAAAAAACCTACTTTAGGGTTTATATTTAGCAATAATTGGTATAAATATTTCAAATAAGTAAACGAGTAGATAAATAGATAGTCAAACAACTATTAATCAATCTCCAACAAAACATAAAAACTTAAAAGACCTAAGAAAAAAACCACCAAAGAGTTTCATTGTGTCAAATTAACAAAGAGTCTTGTAGTGGTTTAAAATAACAAAAGGAAAAAGAGCATCAAAAATTCAGAAATTATAGTTTGAAAATTCGCTCAATCTTCTTATAATTGTCTAAGTTTCGGGATGTGGCGCAGTCCGGTTAGCGTACACGGCTGGGGGCCGTGTGGTCGCAGGTTCAAATCCTGTCATCCCGACTTTTACTCCTTCTCTTTTATTTTACCGTAGGTTGCTATCTCTTTTTTTTAAGCCCCGATTTTTGTATATTAACTCAACTTATCATTACAAACGGTATGCAAGCTTCTCACAAACTAGACACTCCAATAAAACACGCATCTCTAGAAGTACATAAAGCATTTTGCCAGACCTATAGAGGAGCTGAATTTTACAAGCCTCAATACTGCGGATTTGGCAGCATACATCCGGATTGTGATGGCACTGAAGCTATAGAAAAATATACTGATTTAACTCCATCGTTTTACATTCTTGGCCCGAAACCGATTTGTAGTAATACTGTAAACATAAAAAAAGCACACATCTGCAATCAAATGTGGTTGCTTGCCCCCATGAAATACAATATTGATGAACCTATTATACCTTTGGTTACCAAAAAACAAATTAAAGACCTTCAGGAACTTGTAACTTTAGTCATGCCTGGATTTATAAAAAGTAAGACATCTGATCTAGGCCGTTATTTTGGTATCTACAAAGACAATTTACTTGTAGCAGTTTGTGGAGAAAGGATTAAAATGGATGAATACACTGAAATAAGCTCAGTTGTAACACACCCTAATTACACACGTAGAGGCTACTCAAAACAGCTCATGAAACACACAACGGATTTGGTTTTTAAAGAAGGTAAGATTCCATTTCTTCACGTTGATGAAATAAACACCAAAGCCAATAATCTGTATTCTAAATTAGGTTTTACAACTCGGAAAAAATTAGAATTTTGGTTGGTGACTGAAGACTAATGCTTTTATTTCGTGAAAGAAACTAGAAAACAGCAGCAAAGCAATTCTAAAAAATATTCGTGTTTTCTCTTTTTCATTACAAATTCCCCATTTAAACCTTTTTCATAGCAATCAGGTTTAAAGCCAGCTGCCTTGCCGCTTATTTTCATTCCATCTAAGGGATGTATTAAATATATGCAAATCTATAAACCACTACTGCAGTGATTGTGCATAGCAATTTATATTATAAAAAGACTTTAAAAGCAACCGTTTGAACTTATAAAAGACTAGGTAGATTCATTTAGTAAAGTCAAACCTCATCATAACAATAAAAAAGCATAAACCAATCACATTTATAAGTAAAAAAAAAAGTGTTGTGCAGATAGACCTCATAGGAGGTATTTAAATTTGTTACTTTGATTTTTGAAAACTATACCTAAAAACAAGAAAATTGCCAATCAACAAACACGCACTAATACGTTACCAAACCTTAGACGCCTGCTTTTCAAATAGTGGCAGGAATTATTATATTGATGATTTGCTCAATGCCTGTAATGAGGCCCTCGAAACTTTCAATTCAGATACTGCTGGAATCCAAAAAAGACAATTATTTGACGACATAAAATTTATGGAAAGTAGTCAAGGTTGGTCTATTCCTTTAGAACGTATCAAAGATGGTAAAAAAGTACATTACCGTTATGCTGACTCCAAGTTTTCTATCCACAAAAAAGCTTGGAAATACTCTAAAAAATCTACTAAAAACAACATTCTTCTCTTATGTGAGAAAATTAAAAAAGAAGAAAAAAACACTTCCTTATTACATTTAGTTTCACACATAGAATTACATATAAAAGACAATCAATCAGAAAATTCTTTTATCTCTTTCGAAAATAATACTGATATGGATGTTTGGGGAAATTGTAGTCACCTTCTAAAAGCCATTCAAGAAAGAAACATCGTTGACATACAATTACACAAAGATTACACCACTAAAAATGATATAGAACACTTTGAGCCTTTTTATATCAAAGAGTTTGAAAAACGCTGGTACTTGCTAGGTAAAAGAACAAAAGATACTGTATTGACTAGCATTCCACTTGAACAAATCAAACATATTGAAAATACAGCCTTGTATTACAAAGACCATACAATTGATTTTGATAGTTATTTTGAGAGTATATACGGTCTTACCGCAACGACTCAACCCATAGAAATCGTTTGCGAAGTAACCGCTGAACTAGCTGAAGAACTTAGACAAAAACCCTTACACAGATCTCAATATATAAGCAGTAAAAACAACGGTGTACTACATCTTACACTTCACCTCCGTCCAAACAATGCTTTGGAAGCTAAGATACTTTCCTACGGAGCTAAATTACAAATAATCAGTCCAGCTGAATTTAGAAAAAGTATACGACAGCGAGTTGAAAACATGAGAGAGAACTACAATGATTAGATGAAACACTCGTGTATTTATACCTATTTGAAGATATTCTTCAATTGAAAACAACTCGATAGTATACTTTGGTCTAAGCTTTAGATTTAAGTGTATTGTGACAACATCTTGGCTAGTTCTTCCTTGAATTGATTGCGAATTTCTAATGGAGCTACTACTTCAACTTCTTTTCCAAATGAAAATAGGACTTGGTAAAATTCTCTGTTGGGAATTAGGTCTATCAAAATAGTTCGTTGTTCAGGATCAGATTTATCCAAACGTTGGGTCGCTCCGTGAATGGGCTTGGTCTTCACATAGGGAATGGTATTTTTTGTAAAACGTAAAACTATGGGAGTCGTCTTTGCATTCTCTGGACGTGACACACCAATGACATCATCAAAATAATCTCCCCAATCAATTGTATTGGGGCGTATAGGAAGTATAGTTTCTGAAAAACTTTCTATACGATCTAAAGCTAAATTGGTAATTCCTATATAACACTCCCCTTCTTCGTATCCAAACAAAAACCAACGATTGTTGTATTGCTTTAAATGGTATGGATGAATAATGCGTTCGTAAACGTCGGAATTGAAAGGTTTGTATTGTACCTTAATTACTTTTTTTTGTATCAATTGGTTGTACAATTTACCAAGTAAAGGCTGTCCACTATAGTCTCTGTTATTTTGGTAACTAATCCATCCATTGTAATCTTCATGAACCAAATCAAAAGCCGCCTTTATACGGGGAAACAAGTCATCTAGCCATGAAAATTCTTCACGATTTCTGTACCTTGACAATATAGATAAGGTATCTTGTAATTGATCTTGATCACTTTTAGACAACAAGTGGTTTCCTAGTGCATAATCAGGATTGGAATAACGAAACACTTTTTTCTTGCCATCTTTCAAACCTTTTTGAAAGACGGGAAATTGATCCAAATCATAGGTATTGGATTGGGCCTCGTGAATGATATTCAAAATATGACTAATATCGTCTTGTATGGTACGTCTGGATACATGTTTGTCAAGTTTTTCAAGCATGATTGCTTCCAATTTGTCAAGTGTATACATTCCTGTGGGACTGGCAAAACAGGTATCTAAAATTGTAATTCGTTGTTGGAAATTTTTATTTTGGGGCATGGGTATATCGAAGTTCTTTTACTATAGCTTTTTAAAGCTAATATACAAATAGATATAATAATTACCAATACATAATTTATATTTATATAAGTGAATATAATTATACCCTATCGGCTCTATACTCCTTCTTCGCGAACTATTGTAACATATTTTAACATACACTTTAAACAAGTTGTTTATTTTAACACAACCACTTCGTTATTTTGAAAAAAAACAGTAAATTAATTAGAAATATTTATACCCCTATGAAAAATACCTCTCTAAAAAAAAAATCCAAGAAACCTCAAAACAAACCCAAAACAACCTCAAGAGAATTAGTAGAGTTAGTGGACTCAGAAAGTAAACCCTTCAAACCCATTCAAAAAACTAGTATAGACTCCTCTTTTAAATTCATTCGAATCGAACGAGGTTCGTGTTATGGTTTTTGTCCTATGTATTCCTTGGAAATTAACCAAAGCGGTTCCGTGTGTTTTATCGGAGATATGTTTGTCGAAAAACTAGGAAAACACGAATGGAACATTGAGAAAGAAACTATAGATGCTCTTAACAACGCTATAAAAAAGTTTATGTTTTTTGATCTTGAAAAAACTTACAGTGATTTTCAAATTAGTGATCTACCTACCTGTACTGTAAGTGTGACACTCAAAAACGGAGAATCAAGAACAATAGTTCAAGGAAAAGGAAAAGAAATTTGGCCTGAAGAGTTAAAATTATTTCAAAAAGCCATCGATAAAGTAGCAGGCACCTATATAGGATTTTGTTAAAAAAAAGCCCTTCAGCATTTCAACTGAAGGGCTTTTTTTAGATGAGAATACAAACACTAGTAATTCCAATGTTTTTCCATTCTTTCTTTGAGTGCTGGATATGCACCTACCTCCAAGTTATATTGTTTTTGAAGTACTAAAATTTCATCTTTAAGAGCTTTTGTAACCGATTCTAAGCCCGCTTGTCCATATATATTATGTAACTCTTTAGGGTCTTTTTTAAGATCATATAGCTCCCAAGTAACAGGAGTTTGCCATGAGTCAGTTGTACCTTCCAAGCCAAGTCCGTGACCGTAAAAGAAAATCAACTTATAATCCTCTGTTCTAACACCCAAATGCGCCGGAACAGCAGATGGTTGGAATTGCATCCAATATTGATAATACATGGAAGTTCTCCAATCTTTTGGAGTAGGCTCACCTGCCAACAGCGATCTAAAACTTCTTCCTTGCATACTTTCTGGAATAGGAACCCCAGCATAGTCCAAAATCAACTCTGGAAAATCTAAATTAGTAACCATAGCGTCTACCTGTGTTCCTGGATTTATTTCTCCTGGTTTTCGAATCAAAAAAGGCATCTTTAATGATGCGTCATACATCCAACGTTTGTCATAATAGCTATGCTCTCCTAGAAACATCCCTTGATCTGACGTGTAAGCAACAACCGTATTTTCTGCCAAGCCCGAAGATTCAAGGTAATCGAGTACCTTTCCTACATTCTCATCAATAGCAGCTACCACACGCAAATAATCCTTCATGTATTTTTGATAGGCAGCATTGATCTTTTCTTCATTCGTCATGCCCTCAGTGTTTAACTTACCCGTTGGATAATCTTTTCCTCTTTTTCCTTCATACATTCTCCCGGACAAGCCTAAAAGATCTCTTCCATAATCACGAGATCCCTCTGAACGATGACTTTTATCTTCAAACAAACTCTCAGGAGCAGGAATTGTCAAACTATCGAATAAATGTTCGTGACGCGGAGCGTATTCCCACAAACCATGAGGAGCTTTGTGGTGTAACATCAAAAAGAACGGCTTTTCCTCTTTTCTATTTCGCAACCAAGCAAGAGAATTGTCTGTAATCACATCCGTTACGTATCCTTTGTACTTCTTCCCTTCTTTTTTATGAGTCCATTTTGTCCCCTTTTCTTTGAATATTGGATTGAAATAAGCTCCTTGTCCAGGCAACACACTGAAGTAATCAAATCCCTGTGGTTCAGTATGTAGATGCCATTTACCAATGATAGCCGTTTCATATCCATTTTTCTGTAATAAAGTAGCAACAGTTTCGTCCTCTACTCTAAGGTCTTGCCATAGTGTATGAACCCCATTTACATGTCCATATTGTCCCGTCATGATAGTTGCTCTTGAAGGGGTACAAATCGAATTGGTTACAAAACAATTGTTGAGCAATGCCCCCTCATCTGCCAAACGATCGATGTTGGGTGTTGGCATCAAATCCGCAAATCTCATCTTATAACTACTGATAGTATTGGCAGTATGGTCGTCACACATAATCCACAATATGTTGGGTTTTTGTGCTTGCTTATTTGATGTTTTTTTAGTTGTTGATTGGCAGGATAAAAGCTGAAAAGCAACAAAAGTAGCTAATGCGTACTTAATTACATGTAATGATTTCATTTTATTATTTATTTTATCTGAATTCGTCTGGCTTTCTATAGGAAACTCCCAATATGTCCAAACGGGTTAAGTGTTTTTTTAAACGATTTAAAAACTCAGTGTATTCACTTTTATTTTTATAATTCCAAACAACTTCAGACAGCGCACACAATCTTGGAAATGCCATATAATCCATATGACTATCCTTAACGATGTATTCTGACCATAGCTGGGCTTGTGCTCCCAATATGTATTTTTTTTCTTCTTCTAAAAGTTGCTCTGGTATAGGATCAAAGTCATATACTTTAGATAGTGGCACATAACCGCCTATAGATAGGGGTTCATTTGCCTTGTCTTGAGATTGGTATTTATCAAAATAAGTATATTTATTAGTTGCCATCACTGCATTGTGTTTTGACTTAGCTGCTTTAATGGCTCCTTTGGCACCTCTCCAAGACATTACAGCTGCATTTTCTGCAAGTCCACCTTCAAGTATTTCATCCCAACCAATCATTTTTTTACCTTTTGCATGAAGGTACTTTCCAATTTCAGAAATAAACCAACTTTGCATCTTGTGCATGTCTTTGAGACCCCTTTCTTTCAACAACTCCTGAACTTCAATACTCTCTTCCCATTCCTCCTTGTGTGCCTCATCACCACCAATATGGACGTAATCACCAGGAAATAGAGTTAGGACTTCTTCCAAAATATCTTTTAAAAAATCAATGGTAGCTTCTTTTGGATTGTAAATATGTTTGCTAATACCCCATTTTGAACGAACACCAGGAGAAACTGCTAAATTTCCAAACTCCGGATACGCTGCAATCGCGGCTTGAGAATGACCAGGCATTTCAATTTCAGGAACAATTGTTATATGACGTTCTTGTGCGTAAGCAACAACCTCTTTGATTTGATTTTGCGTGTAAAAACCACCCACTCTTTTCTTTGCAAACTGATGTGGTTTGTCTCTCATATGCCCTATTAAAGTTGAATCTCTCCACGCTCCTATCTCTGTGAGTTTTGGATATTTTTTAATCTCAATACGCCAGCCTTGATCTTCAGTCAAATGCCAGTGAAAAATATTCATTTTATGCAAAGCCATCAAATCTATAAAACGCTTTACATATTCTATAGACCTAAAATTACGAGCTACATCTAAATGCATACCTCGCCATTGAAAAGCAGGACTGTCTTGAATAGATACGGCAGGTATTTGCCATGCTATATTTTCTTGAATGGAAGTAGCATATACCTGATTTGGCAGTAACTGAAGGTATGTTTGTATGCCATAAAAGAATCCTTTTGAAGTTGCAGCTTTGATATAAAGAACTTGATTATCCACATTCAAGCTATAATGATCAGGAGAACTTTGTGCTTCTATTAATTCAAAAACAACAGCTCCTTTTCTTGGATTTTTTATTGAATTTTTAATAGGTAAGCTAAATCCTGTAACTTTTTGTAACTTTTGTTGAAGGTATTTAAGTTCTCCTTTAGCTTGTTCTGCATCACAATGCAAACGACTGTCCTTATGGAGCACAAAGGAAGGTTGTTTCACGTGTTCTAAACTCGAAGGAAAGGGAATTATAGAAATTTCTTGCGCATAAAGATGAAAACTCATAAATAATAGAAAACACAAATACCTCATAAAAAAAGTAAAAATAAATATTAGTTCATAAAAAAGCATACTGAGAAAGTATGGTCATAACGAAGGGGACGAACCTCGTTTCACACAACCTAATCTTT
>JBMZVD010000071.1:0-11395 GCA_049625305.1 Flavicella sp. | reverse complement strand
TTCATCTTCTCCTCTAAATGAAGCAACTATTTGAGGACGTGCATATGGATTTTGAATCAACTCGAAGCGCGCGATACTGTCTTTTTTAAACCAAAGGATATTTCTACTATTTCTGGCAAAACCATCAAAGTTTTTGGGGTGTAGTTGTTTTAAAGAAAATCTTGGTTCATTCATAGGAAGACCCTCGTACTCTGAGGCAATTTCTTTACGAACTAATTCTCCCAGACCACCATTCCATTGAGCATTGCTCATTACAACAGTAACATGATTTAAATTTCCGTTTGAATCGGGAACATAACGTTCTGCCTTCTTTGAAGAGCATCCTAATAAAACAAATATCGAAGCAAAAAAGAGTTTTTTCATGACACCAATTCGTTACTTACATATCTAGATAAACAAAAATCATTCCACAAGAGTGTTTTTAAAAATGTCTTAAATTCAATCTATTAAAGCTGCAATCCCAGGTAAATCTTTACCTTCAAGACTTTCTAACATAGCTCCGCCTCCTGTTGAAACATAACTTACTTGATTTTGAAAACCAAATTGTTTTACTGCAGCGACTGAATCTCCTCCTCCTACAAGTGAAAATGCTCCTTTTGCTGTACTTTCGGCTATTGCCTCTCCCATAGCAATTGTTCCTTTTGCAAAGTTTGAAAATTCAAAGACACCAATAGGTCCATTCCATAATATAGTTTTAGATTCTAAAATCACAGCTCTGAAGTTACTAATACTATCTGGTCCAGAATCTAGACCCATCCATTTCTCTGGAATGGAGTCAATAGGTTCAATTTGACTTTGAGAATTATTATCAAACTCCTTGGTGCATACAACATCTGTTGGTAAGTGTATTTGTACATTCTTCTCCGCAGCCAGAACCAATAAATCTCTTGTGTATTCGAGATATTCGTCTTCACATAAAGAATCTCCAATATTTCCGCCCTGTGCCTTGATAAAAGTGTACGCCATTCCTCCTCCAATAATCAAATGGTCAATCTTGTCTAAGATGTTTTCAATAATGGTAATTTTTGAAGAAACTTTTGCTCCTCCAAGGATTGCTAAAACGGGTTTTTTTTCCGTATTCATAACTTTATCGATTGCTGAAACTTCTCTTTCTAAAAGTTTGCCAAAAGCTTTTTTATTTTCAAAAAAAGAGGCGATAACTGCAGTTGAGGCGTGAGCTCTGTGGGCTGTTCCGAAAGCGTCATTTACATAAACAGACCCTAGATTTGAAAGTTGCTTCGCAAATTCTTGATCACCCTGTGTTTCTTCTTCATAAAAACGAAGGTTTTCTAAAAGTAATACTTGACCGCTTTGAAGGGAATTTGCCCTTTCTTGAGTTTCTGTTCCAATACAATCTTTAGCAAAAATCACAGGTACTTCCAATATTTCTGACACAGATTCCTGTATTTTACTCAAAGAAAACTGAGCATCTTTTCCTTTTGGGCGACCCAAGTGAGACATCAAAATACAACTGCCTCCTTTAGAAAGAATATAATCAATAGTGGACTTTGCTGCTCTAATTCTTGTGTCGTCTGTTACTTTACCTTGGTCATTCAAAGGGACATTGAAATCCACACGGATTAGAACTTTTTCGTTATTGAGAGATAGTTTGCTTAAGGTATTCATCATAAAAAATTTTTGCAAAAGTAAAGAATTCTCATAAACTCTTGCCCTTTAGTCGCCAAGCATTTGAAATTAATTTTATATTATCTTTGGGAATGTTTCTAAACGGAGTTGTTGGGCAAGATGAGCTAAAGGGAAAACTTTTTTCTTCCCTAAAAGAAGGGCAAGTCCCTCACAGTCAGTGTTTTATAGACAATTCCGGTCGCGGCGGTCTACATTTAGCCGTTGCATTTGCTCTTGAACTATTGTGGGATGTAAAACAAGTTGAGAAGTACCAGAGAGATAAAAAAAATACTTCCTTTTTTTTGGAACACCCCGATATACATTTTATTTTCCCTGTAGCCACGTCGGCCTCGATCAGTAGCAAACCAAAATGCTCAGACTACATAGAACAGTGGAGAAGTTTTATTTCAGAAAATCCATATGGAAGTTCAAATGAATGGATGTTGTCTATTGGATCGGAAAACAAACAAGGTAACATAAGTGTTGATGAAATTGATTTGTTACACAAAAACTTACACCTTAAATCTTTTTCTGGCGGTGCAAAAGTTTGTGTTTTATGGGGAGTAGATAAATTAAATATTCAGTCTAGCAATAAATTATTGAAATTGATAGAGGAGCCTCCGTCCAAAACTTTCTTTATTTTCGTCGCCAAAAATGAATTAGATTTGTTACCTACAATCAAATCTCGTTGTCAAATCTCAACACTAAAACCTGTCGATGCAGATGACATTAAATCCTTTTTAATTAATTCAAATTGTGATGAAAGACTCGCTGAATTTTATGCTACCAATGCAGAGGGTAGTTTGAGAAAAGCCTTAGAATCTTTTCAAAATATCGAACAACAAAAAGAATTTGAAGTCCTTTTTGTTGAATGCCTAAGAAGCGCGTTTAAAGCGAGCGGGAATAAAAGTGTAGTAATAGACCTCATGTCATGGGCGAATAAAACAGGTGCACTGGGGAGAACTGTCCAGAAAGAATTTCTCTTGTACTGCCTCAACTTTATAAGACAGGCTTTAATGGTGTCTTACAAGGCAGAGTCTCTCATTAATTTCAAATCTCTGACAGGATTCCAAATAGAAAAGTTTGCTCCCTTTGTACACAGCGGTAATGCTCAGGACTTAATCGAGTTGATTGAAGACACAGCTTATGCTGTTGATCGTAATGCAAACGGTAAAATACTTTTTTCTGACTTTGCCTTAAAAATAACTCGTATCTTAAACAAAAAAGAAATTTAGATTATTTTATCTTTTCAAAGACATAAACTAAGGAAGAGTATTCGCCAGAAATAATGGCTCTAATATTTGATTCTATTCCTCTGAACAGTCCGCGCAAAAAAGGAAATCGTGAACCTTTGTGTTGCTCAGAAATATAGGCTATATATAGTGCGTCTAACATCAACGGGTGTTTTCGCACTAATTCGAAACCAAAAGGCTCAACTAGCTTTTTCATTCCCTGTTTAGAAAAATGCCAAAGATGCCTGGGTACATCAAAGGCAGCCCAATACTTTTCATAATATACAGCATCAAAAGAATTAAGGTTTGGAACCGCTATTAATAAGGTGCCTCTTTTTTTTAGTTGAGTTTGAATTGATCTAAGGCACTGTTCCAAATCTGGAACATGTTCCAGAACATGCCAAAGGGTTATCAAATCATATTCATTGTTTGGCAACTTTTCCCATGAAGAAACAACATTTATTCCTTTTTGTTTACATTGGTTACGTGCTTGAGAATTTGTTTCAACACCTACCGTTTTGTATTTCTTTGTTGACAGGTAGTTTAAGAACTCTCCTGTTCCGCAACCATAATCAAGAACTTTTGCGTTCTGAGGAATTCGGTTTTTAAACATTCTATGCTTTAATCTAAACATCCCATTTCTTGCGATTCGATACGTTAATGCAAAAGGAGTTTTTTTGGAGTCGTTATGAGAAATGTAATTTGCAGAAGCGTAATAAGACTCCAGTTGTTTGGCTTTAGGCATCGGATGTGTTTGGGCATATTGTGTTGTGCTGTCCCAAACAATTGAAAAGGTTTCGCCTGAAACCAGATAATCTTTAGTTGAACATATTGCCTTTTTCATCCCTTATTTTTTATGTTCCACGTGAAACATCATCTCCCTAATTGCACTAAAAGAACACTTATATCACTGGGTTTAATCCCGCTGATCCGCGAAGCTTGAGAAATTGATTTTGGTCTGATCTTATTCAGTTTTTCTTTGGCTTCATGAGATAATGAGGCCAAAGAATCATAATTAAAAGATGCCGGAATACTAACTGCCTCAAGACGATTGAGCTTGTCTGCGTTTGACTTCTCTTTCTCTATATAGCCCGAATATTTGATTTGAACTTCAACTTGCTCTTGTACATCCTTATCGATATTGTGTTCTTCTATAAAAGAGGAAACGCTGGTTAAAGAACTCATGTCTGCGAGGTCAATGCCTGGGCGAGAATAAATTTTAATTAATTTGTCGGATTGTCGCATCGGTGAAGAACCCTTTGCTTCAAGAAAGGGATTTGCTTCTTCTGGGAGAACGCTTGTTTTTTCATAAAAGTCTCTAAGCAGGGCTGTTTGAAAAACTTTGTGTTCAACAGCAGCCAATCGTTCATCGCTCGCAAGTCCAATAGAATTTCCCTTTGGAGTCAATCGAAGATCAGCATTATCTTGCCTGAGAAGGGTTCGATATTCTGCCCGAGAAGTAAACATGCGATAAGGTTCTTCTGTTCCTTTAGTTATTAAGTCGTCAATCAAGACGCCTATATATGCTTCACTTCTTTTTAGGACAAATTCGTTCTTTGCATTGAGAAAATTATGTGCGTTGATTCCTGCTATCAAACCTTGTGCTGCTGCCTCTTCATATCCTGTTGTTCCATTTATTTGACCAGCGAAAAACAATCCTTTGACCAGTTTAGTTTGCAAAGTATGATGTAATTGGGTGGGTTGAAAATAATCATATTCAATAGCATATCCTGGCCTGAAAAACTTTACGTTTTCGAAACCTTTTACTTTTCGTAAAGCATCGAATTGAATGTCTTCAGGAAGAGAAGTTGAAAAGCCATTAATATAATACTCAACTGTATTCCAGCCTTCGGGTTCAACAAAAATTTGATGTCTGTTTTTATCTGCAAATCTATTGACTTTATCTTCAATAGAAGGGCAATATCGAGGACCTGTGCTTTTTATATTCCCATTGAACATTGGTGAACGATCAAAACCAGATCTTAATGTGTCGTGGACTTCATCGCTCGTATAAGTGATATGACAAGAACGCTGCCGGGTTAATGGTTGTGTTTCAGGGGAATAACTGAACTTTGACGGTTCTCTGTCTCCTGGTTGCTCTTCCATTGAATTAAAATCAAGAGATCGACCATCTACACGAGGGGGTGTTCCTGTCTTCATTCTTCCAGAAGTAAACCCTTTATCAATTAGGGCAGAGGTTAACCCTGTTGATGCGCTTTCACCTGCTCGTCCTCCACCAAAATTTTTTTCTCCAATGTGTATCAATCCATTTAAAAAAGTTCCATTAGTTAAAATAACGGTCTTAGAATAAATCTTAAGTCCTAAACTTGTTATAACTCCTACCACAGAATCTGAGTCAAAAATGAGGTCCTGAACCATTTCTTGATAGAAATCTAGATTTGGGGTTTGCTCAAGCCGATCCCTCCAGGCTTGTGCAAACATCATGCGGTCTGATTGTACGCGAGGACTCCACATCGCAGGTCCTTTAGAACGATTAAGCATTTTGTATTGAATGGAACTTAGGTCAGACACTATCCCGCTGTAACCACCAAGTGCATCTATTTCACGAACAATCTGACCTTTGGCAATTCCGCCCATGGCTGGATTGCAAGACATTTGCCCGATAGTTTGCAAATTCATGGTCACAAGCAAAGTTTTGGAACCCATGTTTGCAGAAGCAGCAGCAGCTTCTGCTCCAGCGTGCCCAGCTCCAACAACAATCACATCATAGGGTGTAGAAAACATATTTATTGTTTCACGTGGAACATTTGAAGACATCGATCTTCATGCTCCGTCATTAATCTTTTTTCGTTAGGTTTTTTATCAGAATACCCCAAAGTATGTAAAAAACCGTGAGAAATGAGCCTAAGGTACTCGTTTTCAATGCTTTGTGCGTTTTCGGCCGCGTTAAGGGTACACATGTATTCTGAGACAAATAGCTCCGCATTTATAACTTGCTGATTTCCATAGTCAAACGTTAAAATGTCGGTATGAGTATCATGATTCAAATGATTTTGATTCATTTCCAACATTTTTTCTTTTCCTATTACATTAACAACAAAATTATCAATCTTTACTCCGTAATCTAGTGCTAATATTTCAACCCAGTGTTTCAATTTTGATGGCTCCAGATCTGATGAGGGAATGTTAAAAAATTGTATACGCTTCATTTCTACGCAAATATACAGAAACTCAAGTGATGTAAAAACGAAGTAGAGAGAGTATATTTGTAAAAAAAATAATGACTGAACGTGTTCGTTTTGCGCCTAGCCCAACAGGTCCTCTTCACATAGGGGGGGTAAGAACAGCTTTGTTTAATTATCTGTATGCTAGAAAAAATAATGGAGTATTCGTATTAAGGATTGAAGATACGGATCAAAAAAGAAAAATTGAAGAGAGTGAAGAATATATATTTGAGAGCTTGGAGTGGGCAGGAATAAGTCCAGATGAAAGTGTTAAAAAGCCTGGAAAATATGGCCCTTACCGCCAAAGTGAACGGAATGATATCTACAAAAAATACATAAACGAACTTCTTGAAAAGGAAGGAGCGTATTATGCGTTTGATACTAATGAAGAATTGGCTAAGGCCAGAGAATTAGATGAAAAAGAGAAGGGGGCTTTTAAATACAATTATGAAAATAGAGTCTCTTTTGAAAATTCGCTGAGCTTGTCTAAAGCTGAAACGGAAAAAAGAATTAATGATGGAGTGCCATTTGTTATTCGCTTGTGGGTAAAACCAAATGAAGAAATAATTGGCGAGGATGAAATTAGAAATACAATAAGAGTAAATAGCAACGAATTAGAAGACAAAGTTTTAGTTAAAGCAGATGGAACTCCAACCTATCACTTGGCTAATGTAATTGATGATCACTGCATGAAAATTACTACCGTGATAAGAGGTGAAGAATGGCTGCCATCACTGCCCATACACGTGCTTTTATATGAAAAATTTGGATGGCAGAAACCTAAATTTGTACACTTGCCCTTGATTCTTAATCCTTCGGGTAAAGGAAAATTGAGTAAACGAGATGGTGATAAAAATGGTTATCCTGTGTTTCCAATTCGCTGGAGAGATGAATTTGAAGGATACAAAGAAAAAGGCTTTTTGCCTGTCGCTCATCTTAACTACATTGCCCAATTGGGATGGAGTACAAGTGCTGAAGATGAAATTATGAATCTCAATGATATCGTTAGAGAGTTTGACCTAGCAAATGTACAAAAAGGAGGTGCTCGGTTTGATTATGAAAAAGCCAAATGGGTAAACCAACAACACATCAAGCGTTTAAAATGTGAGGAACTCATAGACATAATTAAGGAAAAAAGAAAAGATCTAGAAAATACTTTTGACGACAAGAAAATACTTGAAATCGCTGAATTAATACAAGAACGAATTGTGTTGCTTCAAGAAATAGAAACCTTATGCGATATGTTCCTTGAAGAGCCAAAAAAATACGACGAGAAAGTGCTGCGAAAATTGGAAAAACATGGTTTGACCGATTTGGTAAATAAATTGAGAAGATTAATAGAAAATGAAGAAACCCCAAAACTAAAAGACGCCATTTTCAAATTCTGCCAAGATGAAAACATAGGAATGGGTGTTGTGATGCAGACCCTGAGAATGGCTGTCATAGGAAAGCTTTCTGGTCCTGACATCATGGGTGTTATTAATGTTATTGGAAAAAACAGTACATTAGATAGATTAAAAAAATTGAAAATCTTAACCTAATTTAAAAATTATGAGTATTGGTACGTATCTTATTTTATTCGTCATTGTAGTAATAGTTGCATCTGGACTGTTTATTGTTAAACAGCAAACTGCCGCTATCATAGAGCGATTTGGTAAGTTTGTAGCCATACGGCAACCAGGGCTTCACATAAAAATTCCTTTGGTGGATAAAGTTGTTGGTAGAATGAGTCTAAAAATACTTCAGCTTGACGTCATTGTTGAAACAAAAACAAAAGATGATGTGTTTGTGAAGCTCAAGGTATCAGTTCAATACAAAGTAGTCCCAACGAGTGTTTATGATGCTTTTTACAAGCTAGATTTCCCGCAAGATCAAATCACATCTTATGTTTTTGATGTAATTCGTGCCGAAGTTCCTAAAATGAAATTGGATGATGTATTTGAAAAGAAAAATGATATTGCGAATGCAGTAAAAGGTGAACTCAACGAGGCAATGACGAACTATGGATATGATATCATTAAAGCGCTAGTTACTGACATCGACCCCGATGGGCAGGTAAAAGAGGCTATGAACAGGATTAATGCAGCAGAACGTGAAAAAGTTGCGGCACAATATGAGGGAGATGCTGCACGAATTTTGATTGTTGAAAAAGCAAAAGCTGAGGCTGAAAGCAAAAGATTACAAGGGCAGGGAATTGCCGATCAGAGAAGAGAAATTGCAAGAGGTTTAGAGGAGTCTGTTGATGTACTTAATGGGGTTGGTATTAATTCCCAAGAAGCTTCTGCTCTTATAGTGGTAACACAACATTACGACACACTTCAATCCATAGGGGAGCACACAAACAGCAACTTGATTTTACTGCCAAATTCGCCTCAGGCCGGAAGCGATATGCTAAACAATATGGTGGCTTCTTTTACAGCTAGTAATCAGATTGGAGAAGCGATGAAAGAGAGTAATCAAAGAAAAAAAAATAAAGAATAAACGCCCAAAACATTGGTGTCATTCGTTTTAAATAGTGTTGCTTAAAATTTAATAACAGAGATTATTTCTTACTTTTTGCCCAAGTATCGCGTAAACCCACCGTCTTATTGAACACCAGGTTATTTTCGGTTGAATCATCGTCAACAACAAAATAACCTAAGCGCTGAAACTGAACGTTTGTTCCTGTTGGTAGTTTTAACAAAGAAGGTTCAACTTTAGCCGTTACTTGCTGAAGGCTGTTCTTATTGATAAAATCAGTAAATTCTTGATCTTTATTTTGATCGGGATTTTCAACATTGAACAAACGATCGTATAAATTTACTTTAGCCTGGATTGCTGTTTCTTGATTAACCCAATGTATTGTACCCTTGACTTTTCTTTGACTTGCCAAAGAGCCTGATCCGCTTTTGCTATCTGGATCATAAGTACAATGGACTTCAACGACATTTCCTTCATCGTCTTTGATCGCTTTTTGTCCTTCAATTATGTAGCCATTTTTAAGACGAACTTCTTTACCAATTGTCAATCGAAAATATTTTCGATTAGCTTCTTCTTTAAAATCATTACGCTCTATAAAAAGATTTTTTGAAAATGGAAGAGATCGGAAACCTTGAGAAGCGTCCTCAGGATTGTTTTCAGCTTCAACCATTTCTGTAGACCCATCGGGGTAGTTGGTAATCACCAATTTGATAGGGTCAATAACTGCCATAAAACGTGGGGCTTTAGTATTGAGGTCTTCACGAACACAAAATTCCAATAAGGAAACATCGATCACATTTTCTCTCTTCGAAATACCTGCTGTTTCTACAAAATTGCGAAGTGATTGCGGTGTGTATCCCCTTCGCCTTAAACCTGAAATAGTAGGCATTCTCGGATCATCCCATCCCTTTACAATTCCGTTTTCAATCAAAACAGCTAATTTTCTTTTACTGGTAACTGTATAAGAAAGGTTAAGTCGTGCAAACTCTCTTTGTTTCGGGTATTTGTGGTCTAATGGGGTTATTTGGTCAAGAAACCATTCATACAAGTCTCTATGCGGTTTAAATTCTAATGTGCATAAAGAGTGTGAAATAGACTCAATATAGTCGGATTCTCCATGTGTCCAATCATACATGGGATAAATACACCATTGATTGCCCGTTCGATGATGCTCTTTATTGAGTATTCTGTAGATAACAGGGTCTCTCATGAGCATGTTTGGTGATGCCATATCTATTTTTGCTCTGAGAACTAGACTACCTTCTTCGTGTTTTCCATCAGCCATTTGCTTAAATAACTTCAAGTTATCTTCGGGTAAAGTGTCTCTATAAGGGCTGTTTGAGCCCGCTTGAGTTGGTGTTCCTTTTTGAGAGGCAATATCTTCAGAGCTTTGTGCATCTACATATGCTAACCCTTTTATAATCAGCTCATTAGCCCAATTAAACAATTGTTCAAAATAATCAGATGCATAACATTCTTTTGCCCACTGGTAACCCAACCACTTAATATCCTTTTTGATAGCGTTTACATATTCTACACTTTCTTTTGCGGGGTTTGTATCATCAAAACGAAGGTTTACTGGAGCATCAAAACGCTTTCCCAAATTAAAGTTAAGGGCTATTGCTTTGACATGACCAATATGCAAATAACCATTAGGTTCAGGAGGAAAACGAAAACGCAACTCTTCTGAAGAAAAACCAGCGTCTAAATCCTCTTGTATAAGCTGTTCTATGAAATGTAATGAGTCCTTTTTTTCAGCCATGAAAATATTTTTCACAAAGATATTGAAAAAGAAAAAGGGATCGAACTATTATTAACTCCTCTTTTTTATATTTGCCGAAAGTCAAGTTATGGGAATTATTCAAGTTAAGAACATCAGACTCTTTTCACGCCACGGTTGCATGGTTGAAGAAGGAAAAATTGGTAGTGATTATGTGGTCAATGTTAAAGTAAAAACAGATTTGTCAAAATCTGTAAAAACTGATAACCTTGCCGATACTATAGACTATGTATCAATCTATTCTATTGTAAAGGAAGAAATGACTCAAAGAGTAAAGCTTCTAGAGGTTGTGGTTCAAAAAATTATTGATCGTGTTTTGGAAGAACATGAAGCGGTTCAATCTGTTCGGGTAAATGTGGCTAAAATAAATCCACCAATTGGCGGGGAAGTGGAGGAAGTAAGTGTAGAACGAAAAGGGAAACGAAAAAAGGAATAAAAACATTTTATTTATTACTTTTGCCCAACTGGCATCGTGGCCGAGTGGCTAGGCAGAGCTCTGCAAAAGCTTGTACAGCGGTTCGAATCCGCTCGATGCCTCAAAAAAACCCGTATTTACAACACGGGTTTTTTTATAAAGATTATTAAATAGTTTTGGCAAATACTAATTCATCTCTGTAATTGTTCCGCCTATTCTTTTCGTTTTTATAAGTTTGGTAGGTCTTCCGTGAATTCTTACCGTTCCTCCCACATTAACGGTGGCTTCTAAGAGATCAGATGCATGGATGTAAGCAACACCCCCAGCTGTAACCTTTACGGTTGTTTGTTTTGTTAGAAGCGTTTCTGACTCGCAAATTCCTCCTCCTAATATCTTTAGTTCATGATTCACGGTTGATCCTTCGATATTTAAAGTTGCTCCAGAATTGACACTGGATTTGATTTTTTCACATTCAAGATTAACTTCTATACTAGATCCTTCGTGTGCTTTTAATTCAATGCTTGTTGTTTTTAAAACTGCTTTGGTTTCGACTATGGAGCCCTGATAAGTATGAATAAGGTCTAAAGGTTGAGAAAAATAAATTTCTATATAGGTGTTTTTAGGATTAAAAATCTGATCTAATGAATGTTTTATTCTCAGCACATCTTTTTTAAGTGTAGTAACAACCGTTTCAAAA
>JBMZVD010000070.1:0-11654 GCA_049625305.1 Flavicella sp. | reverse complement strand
ATAAAAATTGCTAAGAAATCGATGCTTTATGCAGAGAAAGCTGGCAACCAAGACTATGTCAAAATGAACCAAGCATCACTTAAAGAATGGGGTGCTTAATTAAATAAGCACCTTCTTATAAAACTCAATTAAATAGCTTTATTTAGTTGAGTTTTTTTTTGAAAACCTCCCATACAAATAGCCAAAATCATCACAGTTACACATCCCAAAAGGTTCAGCCATAAATAAGGTAACAAGTCCAAAAACCATACGATGACTATAAAAATCTGAGTGAAAATCGCTGCGAAAAAGACAGCATTTCCGCGTGCCTTTTTTACAAAGAAAGCCAACAAGAATATCCCCAAGACATTGCCGTAGAAAATAGATCCTATGATATTGACCAATTGTATCAAATTGTCGAATAGATTGGCGACACATGCTACTAAAATAGCTACAATACCCCAACCAAAAGTAAACCAACGTGTGGCCTTGACATAATGCGCTTCTGATTTTGGTTCCCTATTGTTTCGCTTGTACAAATCTAGAGCAGTAGTAGAAGCCAAGGCATTCAATTCAGATGCAGTTGAAGACATTGCTGCCGAAAGTATAACAGCCAATAACAAACCTATCAATCCACGAGGTAGGTTGTTGAGAATGAAATGTAAAAAAACATAATCTTTATCGTTTGTTTCAATGCTCGCATCTGCCTCTTGGATCAAAGTTTTCACCTCCGTTTTCAAAAGCCTATCGCGCTCATTTAAAGCTTTAATTTTAACGATCGTTTCAGGAGTGAGCTCTTTGTGTAATAATTGTTTACGTTGCGATTCGATTATTTGGTGCTGCGCTTTTAATTCAATGTACTGTTCTTTTTGAACATCTTCAAAAACTTCTGAATTTACCTTAGGGTTGAAATGCAAAGGAGCTGTATGGAACTGATAAAAAACGAATACAAATACCCCTACCAATAAAATAAAAAACTGCATAGGCACCTTTAACAAACCGTTAAAAAGCATCCCCATTTGACTTTCTCGAACAGACTTACCGGACAAATAGCGTTGTACTTGACTTTGATCGGTTCCGAAATAAGAAAGCATCAAAAAAGTCCCTCCTAAAAGCCCCGTCCAAATTGTATAGCGGTTATTCAAATCAAAAGAGAAATCCAAAATATCCATTTTGCCACTAATCGCAGCAATTTCCAATGCTTTTCCGAAGGAAATGTCTTCAGGCAGGTACTCTAGAATCAGATAAAAAGCGACAAACATTCCTGAAAAAATGATGGCCATCTGTTGTTTTTGCGTCACACTTACTGCCTTTGTACCTCCCGAAACAGTATAGATTATTACCAAAACACCGATGGATATATTCAAAGATATCAGACTCCATCCTAAAACAGCAGACAAAACAATCGCAGGTGCAAAAATAGTAATCCCTGCAGCCAAACCACGCTGTACCAAAAACAAAATAGCCGTTAGCGTCCTTGTTTTCAAATCAAAACGCTGCTCTAAAAACTCATAGGCAGTAAAAACATTCAACTTGTGGTATATCGGAATAAAGACCATACAAATGATAATCATGGCCAATGGTAATCCAAAATAAAATTGCACAAAGCCCATTCCGTCGTGAAAGGCCTGACCGGGGGTTGACAAAAAAGTAATCGCACTTGCTTGCGTGGCCATGACCGAGAGACCAATCGTCCACCAATTGGCACTACTTCCTCCTTTAACGAAATCAGTGACACTTTGCGAACCTCGAGTCTTGTATACTCCGTAGACAACAATACACAATAAGGTTCCTAATAGGACAATCCAATCAATCGTTTGCATAGACTATATTTAAAAAGTAAAACGTTTCATAATGAAATAAAAAACCACAACATAAAATATATTGGCAAGTAACACTGCTGTATACATTGGTTTCCATTTGAATTTATTTGTAGCCATAAAATCAGTTTATCGTTTTTCTAAAGACAACAAGTTAGCAAAAAGTTTATAGGCTCCAGGTACACCAGCAGGTAATTCTCTAAAAAAGCTCAATCCGGTATAGATATAATTTCCTTTTCCATAAGGAGCGACCAAAAGACTTCCATTTTTTGGAGTTTCTCCTGCATCGTTTAAAGAAAGTATCGGTGTATATTCTTTGGACCAACTGTTTGGAAAATAAAGACCTCGTTCTTGTACCCACCCTTCAAAATCCTTGGAAGAAATTTTATTTGGGCTGTGCAACAATGGATGCTCGGGTGCTAAAAAACGAACCTCAGCTTGCTCGTCCGTCACACGGTCTCTTGAAATCTTCAATTCAAAAGGAGCTTTTACATCAATTCCTCTGCGTCCTGCAGTATTGTATTGCACAATCAAATTACCCCCATTTTTGACATAGTCCAATAACTCTTTTTGATGGAAGTGTAAATCGTCCAAAGTATTGTAGGCGCGGATTCCAACTACTACTGCATCAAAAGCTTTCAAACGCTCTGCATTGAGCTCACGAGGCTGCAATTCTGTTACAGAGTACCCTATTTGCTCCAAGCATTTCGGAATGGCATCTCCTGCCCCTTGTATATAACCGATTTGAGTCCCTCGCTTTGCTATTTGCATACGTGCCACCTTTGCCTTTGAAGTACGCAACATGGATTGTTTTGGAATGTGCGGATACTGAATTTCTATCAGTTCTTGACTGTAAGTTGCTCCCTCATGAGAAACCACGGCTTTCAATTCACTTTCTGATTGATTTTTTGGAGGTGTAACTTTAAAAGAAAAGGATTGTAATTCTCCTTTTTCAACCAATTCAAAAGGTATCTTTTTTGGAGACACCTGCCACCCCTCATTAGACTCTAAAGACAAGCTACCTGCAACGTTTTCTCTTCCAGACTTTACAGCAACGTGAATCGTCTTTGCTTGGTCGTTTGGAAATAAGACCACATTTTCCTCAATCTTTGTGGTAACAACTGGCAATACTTCGAAGGGTTGGTAAAGTTCGCCTTGGTCTCTTTTTGAAAAACGATATACCACCTCTTTGACAACCTCAATATCGGTTCCGAATAGATTGAGAACAAAAGACACTTTTACGTTTTTTGGTGCAGTAGGCAAACCAATATGTAGTGGATTTTCAACCGAATACATTCCTTTACTAGCGGGACTTTTCAACCAATAAGGTGTTGTATAGGCTTCATTTTGCAATTGGATCATAGCTTGCAAATTTTCCCTTTTGTTAGCTTCTAAATTCAATCCTATTTCTCGTTGTTCACCCGAAGGATGCAAAGTCAAAGATTTTAGTATCATAGGGACTTCTGAACGATTTATTGCTTCTATTTTTAGCGCAACTAATTCATTCGGACTTGTAGAGGCTTCTTTGGAAGTAGCTTCAAGATATAAGCCTGCACAAGCGAGTATAATATCTGTGATCGCTTCTTTTTTGAGCGTTTTCCAATGGGTATCCTCCAAGGCAACAATCAAAGCATAGGCTTTAATCAACTGCTCTAAGTGCATCGAAGGATTGGTAAAATTAAAATTGGTTTGTATGGGTTCAAGGATTGCCGCTATTTCTGCCCCTCCTTTGACACGCCTCCAAGAAGTTTCAATTCCAGAAAACAATTCACTTCCGTCTTTAGGTATTTCTCCTTTGAGCAATTCTATGTATTCTTTTTCACTACCTCTTTGAGACAAACGTCCAAAACCTTGACAACGATGTTGACTGCTTGCCAAAGCTGCTAATTCATTGTTTGACATTCCTTTGAGTGGGTAATAAGTACCAATATCAAAAGAAAGCATGTGGGACTTTCCTGCTTTATTGAATCTGTCTTTTGAGCCATAAAACCACCATGAGGTATTGAAAAATAGTCGTTTGGGTTGCCAAATTTCTGTGTATTTGAGCTGCTCAGGAAAACTTGATTTTTGAGCAGCTAAGTCAAATGCTTGCACTGAAAGCATGGCTGAAGCTGAGTGGTGCCCGTGCGTAGTTCCAGGTGTTCTGTGGTCGAACCTGTTGATGACTATGTCGGGTTTTAAAGTTCGAATTGCCCAAACAACATCGCCTAGTACTGCTTTTCTATCCCATATCTTAAAAGTTTCAGAAGGAACTTTGGAATATCCAAAATCAACAGCTCTTGCAAAGCGTTGTTCAGCTCCGTCAAAAGAACGTGCTGCTAACAATTCTTGAGTTCGCATTACTCCCAATGTTTCACGAATTTCTGGTCCTATTAAATTTTGACCACCCCCCCCTCTCGTAAGTGCTAAATAGACTGCTCTGGCATTTTCTTTGTGTGAAATATAGGATAACAAGCGGGTATTTTCATCGTCGGGATGGGCTGCGATGTACAAAACGGTTCCAAAAAAATTCAAGCTTTGAATTCTCTCATAAATCTGATTGGAATTGAGTTTTTCGGGAGCTTGAGAAAAAACATTAAGACCAATAAAAAAGGCCATTATCATACAAGAAAAGTACTTCATCAAAGGGTGTATTATTAAGTAAAAAAAAGTCTAAAAACCTTTAAAATCAATTCAAATATAAACAAAAAAAACGGTGCCTTTCAGCACCGTTTCTTATATAATTCTTAAAATACTTCTCAGTGTCCAGCAAAAGAATATTGCAACCCTGTTGTAATCATAAAAGTACTTTTCATTTGGATTCCATTGACATCTTGAAAGACAGGAAGCCCTGCTTCTATTTGAAAACGCAATCCTTTTAGGCTTCCCTTGAATACTCCATAATTGAGTCCTATCAAAAGATCTAATTGTTGTTTTCCTGTATTTGAAGTATTAAACACAGGAGACATCATGGGACTCATAAAAGTCATATCGTTCCCTTTTATGAATCCACTATCAATATAGCTGACACGAAAAGAAGTACTCAATGCTCGATTAAGGCTATAAGCAGTCCAAAGAGTAGTGTGGAACTGATTCCCCAACGTATAGCCTTCAGAATTTTCTCCCAAACGATAAACACAATTGGCCTGCAGACCAAAAGAAGCACTTTCGTATTGTTTTAGATAGGTAGTTCCTAAATTTAAATCCCAAGTTCCTGAACCCAATTGCATGGCATAGCCCAAACGTTGTTCATTGGTTGAAGACATATCCATTTCCATACCCATATTCATTACATCCGTTTTTGTAAGGGAACCTGTCGGCATAGAGACCGTAACATTCAGATGCATTGCTCGTCTATCTCTGTTAAACAATTGGTACAAGGCACCCAGCTTCACATCACCAAATCCCATCGACTCCATCTGTGAAGTACTAGTTTCCATAGGCATAGACATTTGTGAACGCATCATTGATGTAGCAGAATGTGTGTGCATGTGCATGTCCATCTTTAGCGACTTCATAGTATTATCTCTGTAAGATGTCATCGCCAAAAGTGTAAGTTTATCACTAGGTGCAAACATCATCCCAAACATATGCATTTGCATTTGCATAGACTTTGGAGCTGCGTGATACTGTTCCAATATTGTGGCATTTGAGATTTCAGAATTACCTTGTAAGTTTTCTTTCATTTGCATATGCATCAAACGGTAAGAAACCATAAATTCTCCTTTGTGGTGCACATGGTCAGCCATAACACCCATTGGAGCGTGTCCGTCTGCCCTACTAGAGGTCCACTTTGTGTTTTTATCTGAGCTATCTGTACTATTTTGTGCTATAAGTATTTGCTGCCCTATTAAGAACAAGGCTATTGTAAAAATCCATTTAAAATTCATTACTATGTGTTTGAAATATCCTTGCGTTCTACTTTATTTGCAAGGATAAAAATTAGGTATACAGTCATACCCTTGACAACTACAGTTTTATTATGTAGGTGTGTCAAAGGCACAACGCTATTAGGTTTAAAAAAAAACGCCTGTATGAATTATCCTAAAATGGGAGGTCTAAAAAGACTTTCGTGTTCGTGTTGAACAACACCTTTAAAATAGTTCCAGTATAATTTAGAAACTGCTTCAACATACCCCTCTATAGTAATGGCAACCTGAAGAGGGGCTACAGGATATTTGCTCAAGTCAATTTGTGGTAGGTGTTGTTTCTCTTGGTGTTGTTGGTGAGTAGATGAAGAAAAAGTAGCGAGTTCTTTAGCTAGATAACACTTTCCGTTACAGTCCATTGCAGGCTTGTTTCTGTTTTCACAAAGCACAGCGACAATATAGTCTTGATTGGCATAATACTCCAATATAGGAAGCAGAGGTCGCATCATTGCAACACCGTACAAAACATAAAAAAATAGTGCTGTAAACTCCTTTTTCATTACCGTTTATCAATGGAACAAAACTACTACTTAAAATCTTTTAAAAAAATAGTTTCAATCTAATTTACTGTAAACATAAATATCTGTTATATTAAAGAACCTGTCCCAAACCAAATAAGATTGAAAACAATAGGGTGCTCAAGGCGAGTTTTTTTAATTCTGGATCCAAATCTTTAGGAATTTGATTGGCATAGACCGTTTTAAAATGAACTGCAATAGGCACAAAAGCGATCGTGTATAAAAATTGAGTTGGCGAATGATAATCACCTATAACATAAACACTAGCAGTAACAAAAGAAAGTGCCAACAGCGCATAGTGGTATCTTTTGGCCCATGAAGCACCCATTTTTACTACTAGTGTGTTTTTGTTTGCTAGTATATCAGAAGCACGATCTCTCATGTTATTTAAGTTCAAAACTCCTACACTTAGCAAACCTATTGAAAATGCAGGTAAGAAAGCTGTCTTATCCATTTCATGAGTGTACAAAAACAAACACCCTACGACACTTAATAATCCAAAAAAAAGAAAGACAAAAACATCTCCAAAACCACTATATCCATAAGCATTTTTACCCATCGTATATTTTACAGCAGCGATTACACTCGCTATTCCTAGAAAAAAGAAGAGTAATGAATATGCAAAATTCTCTACACCAAAAGCAACGTAAATCAAACCAATTGCAGTGCCTAAAGTGATTGCAATCGTAAGATAAATTGCACGCAACATTTGTTGGGGAGAAATTGCACCACTTTGCAAGGCTCGTTGTGGTCCCACGCGAGTCTCGTTGTCGGTACCTTTGACACCGTCACCATAGTCATTTGCAAAATTAGAAAGTACCTGAAATCCAATTGTCGTAAGTACAGCCAATACAAAAATTGAACTATCAAATATATTCTTTGAATAGGCTAAAAAACCTGCCAAGAATATCCCTGACAAAGAAAGCGGTAATGTGCGTAGTCGAGCTGCCTGCAACCAATGTTTCATATATTTTAACTGTATTTGTTCAAAACACCTTTTTAAAGGATGCTTGTAATTTTTTAAGCTATTACACCAGACCCTAGCAATTCATCTGCGGCATACCAAGCTACAAATTGCCCTTCTGTTATGGCAGATTGTGGATTTTCAAAAGCTACATACATCCCTTTATCTACTTTATAAAGCGTTGCTTTTTCAAGCGTTTGACGGTAACGAATCCTCGCATCAACAACCAGTTGTTCTCCTTCTTGCAAAGCCAAATCTTGGCGGATCCAATGCAACTCCTCATCAGCTACAAACAATACTTTTCTGTACAGTCCTGGATGGTTTTTACCTTCCCCTGTATAAATTACGTTTTCAACCACATCGGTCTCAATGACGAACAGCGGTTCTACAGTACCTCCTACAGCCAAACCTTTACGTTGCCCTTTAGTGAAATAATGTGCTCCTTGGTGTTTTGCTACCGTTTTTCCTAAAGAAATGTTGTAGTTGTATTTTTGAGCATAAAAAGCTAGTTCAGCTTCCTTAGTTTCAAAAGCAGGAATTTCTCTGTTGTAAATAGCTGCTTCTTTTGGTATCGTCACAATGACTCCCTCTTTGGGTTGTAATTTTTGTTGCAGGAATTCAGGAAGCCTTACTTTACCAATAAAACAAAGACCTTGAGAGTCTTTTTTATCCGCAGTAATCAAATCCATTTCCTTTGCTATTTCTCTTACTTGAGGTTTGGTCAATTCTCCGATAGGAAAAAGAGCTTTTGCCAATTGCTTTTGAGACAGTTGGCACAAGAAGTAAGATTGATCTTTGTTGGTATCTATACCAGATAATAGCTGGTGTATTTCAATTCCTTCTTTTTGAAAGGATGTTTTTCTACAATAATGACCAGTAGCTACAAAGTCAGCCCCTAAATCCAGGGCAATGTCCATAAAAACGTCAAATTTGATTTCTCTATTACACAAAACATCTGGGTTGGGAGTTCTTCCCATCTCGTATTCGCGAAACATATAATCGACAATTCTATCTTTGTATTGCTCGCTTAAATCTACAACCTGAAAGGGTATCCCTAACTTCTCGGCGACCAACATTGCATCGTTACTATCTTCTAACCAAGGACATTCGTTCGAGATAGTCACAGAATCGTCATGCCAGTTTTTCATAAACAAGCCAATGACATCATACCCTTGTTTTTTAAGAAGATATGCAGCAACACTACTATCTACACCTCCGGAAAGTCCAACTACAACACGTTTCATTTCGTAAAATTTAAGGCGACAAAGATACGCATTTGTATTGTAAAAAAGAACCTATTAATACCCGCGTCTGCTTTCTCTTTTTTTTCTGCGTTCTAACATCAATTCGTAGGAAATAGGAACTCTTTCTTTCTTTTTGTTGGGTTGTATGATTTTTTTGAGCACTCCATCAAGATATAGCTTCCAATCTCCTACTTTTTTTCCGTTGATATAGTACCCATTTTCGAGAATGACTCCATTTTTATCGTAGTAAAATACTTCTCCATTGATTTTTCCCTCAAAATAAGGTATTTTAGAAACCAATTGTCCCAAATCAGTATATCGAATGCTATTTCCATGCATAACACCATCTTTGTAATTGATTTCTTCAGTAAGAGATCCGTCTCTATAAAAAATTCTTACAGGACCATGAAAGACACCATTTTTATAATTTTCCTCTAGGATGACGCGCTTTCCGTTTGGACCGTAATACAACCATTTTCCAACATGAAGTTTTCCCTTCATTTTGCCTTCACTTTCAAGCACACCTTCTCTTGTGTAAAATCTGACAGAACAGACAGGATTGTCTTTGATAAACTCCTTGATCAAATAGGGATGGTTATTATTGAACTCAGTAAAAAAATAAAAAACACCAACTTCTTTATCTTCTTCAAACTGTCCTCTGTAACGATAATTACCGTTGGTATATTTACGTTCCCATCTGCCAGTTTTTAATCCGTTATCATCTAATTGGTTTACTTTTGGTTGACTATGAGTAGAGACTGTAAAATAAAATAGTAAGGGTAGCAGGGCGAATTTCATCTTGTTGTTTTTTTTTCATAGAACTGCAAATATAAATACTACGTCATTAATCTACGAGAAATCAATGCATTATTTTAAACAACAACTCTTTTAAGGTGTCGTGTTGGGATAAATTTGCACCAACTCCTTTGCTTTTAACATCTGCTTCTCTTAAATATTCAATTATTTTTGACACTTTACGCATTGGATAATTTCTGGCAGCTGTCACATAATCGTCGACAAAATATGGATTGACCCCCAAACTTTTCGCTACATTGGATTTGGATTTGTCGTTGAGTCCATGGTAAATTAACAATTGAACAAAAAAAGAATTTAACAAAGCAATGGTCATCACCAAAGGGTTCTTTTTGGGGTTATTCGAAAAATACGTTACAATTTGATTCGCCTTTGCAATGCTTTTATTTCCAAGGGCTTTTCGTAATTCGAAATTGTTAAAATCTTTACTAATTCCAATATTTTTCTCAATATGTTCGGCGTTAATAATAGTTCCTTGGGGAAGAATAAGCATTAGCTTATCCAATTCATTACTAATTTTACTCATGTCTACTCCCAAAAATTCAACGAGCATTTGTGATGCTTTGGGCTCCATTTGATATCCTTTTCCGTTCAACACCTTTCGTATCCAATCGGCAACCTGATTTTCATACAAACGCTTGCTTTGATAAACTACCCCTATTTTTGATGCTAACTTCAAAAACTTCTTACGCTTGTCGATATTTTTGTATTTGTAATTAATTACCAAAATTGTAGAAGGTTGGTAATTTTCTAGGTATGTAGCTAAATTTTCAATGCTTTTTCCTAAATCTTGTGCTTCCTTTACTATAACAACTGTCTTTTCAGCCATCATTGGAAAACGTTTGGCGTTGGCAACAATGTCCTCCACTGTAATATCCCTTCCGTACAACACAACTTGATTGAAACCCTTTTCTTCCTCAGACAGTACATTCGCTTCAATAAAATCAGAAATTTTATCAATATAATAGGCCTCCTCTCCCATCAAGACATAAACAGGTTTGGCATTGCCACTCTTGATATCTGAAACTATTTGATTGATTTCGTTCATTGTTTTAAATTGCATAGTTTTTGTACCTCTAAGCGGTATGTATTACACTTTTTTTGTTTGATTAAAAACAATAGTTTTGTAACATGACAGCGTTGAATCTTCCACCATATAATTACAAGATCAAAAGTAGCGAAAATAAGCGATTCATATTTGACCCACTTCGAAAAAAATTTATAATCTTGACTCCAGAGGAATGGGTGCGGCAACATTTTGTAAACTATTTGACACATTTTAAAAATTATCCAGTTTCACTTATAGCAATTGAGAAACAACTTACTGTAAATGATTTAAAAAAAAGAACAGACATCTTGATTTTTGATAGGTATGGAAAGCCAAACATTATTGTTGAATGCAAAGCTCCCAAGGTAAATATTGACCAAAATACCTTTGATCAAATAGCTCGATACAATTTAAAACTATGTGCAAACTACTTAGTTGTAACCAATGGAATACATCACTATTATTGTAAAATGGATTTTGAAAACGAGCGGTATGTTTTTTTGGAAAACATACCCAATTACTCCTAAAAACTCTAAGGAAAATTTAACAGATTAACACAGCTTATCACTTTTAAATAAAGTATGTTTGCAGCTCGTTAGGAAACAAAGAAGGTTTATTCATGAAAATCGCTGTAGTTGTATTAAATTGGAATGGAAAAAAGTTGCTTGAAAACTTTTTGCCTTCTTTAGTCGCTTTTAGTAAAGAAGCAACAGTCTACGTAGCAGACAATGCATCTACAGATGATTCTGTTCCTTTTATACTAGAATATTTTCCCAGTGTCAAAATTATTCAAAACAAAAAAAACGGTGGCTATGCAAAAGGGTATAATGATGCGTTACAAAAAATAAAGGCTGATGTTTACGCTTTGGTCAATTCAGATATTGAAGTAACTGAAAATTGGCTTAGCCCTATCATAGAAACTTTTGATTCCTCAAAAGATATTGGGATTATCCAACCTAAAATACTAGATTATAATAATAAAAACAGATTTGAATATGCAGGTGCAGCAGGTGGATTTTTAGACATGCTTGGATATCCTTTTTGTAGGGGACGCATCTTTCAATCTCTAGAAAATGACACACAACAATACAATGACAATATCGCAATCGATTGGGCTTCTGGGGCTTGTTTATTTATACGTTCAAAAATTTACCATGAACTTGAAGGATTTGATGAAGACTTTTTTGCCCACATGGAGGAAATCGATTTGTGCTGGCGACTCAAAAACCGCGGGTACAGAATCGGGGCGTGTGGAGGGTCTGTCGTCTATCACCTCGGCGGTGGAACGCTGCAAAAAATCAGCCCGTTTAAGTCCTACTTGAACTTTCGAAACAACTTGTACATGTTGGTGAAAAACCAC
>JBMZVD010000069.1:0-11995 GCA_049625305.1 Flavicella sp. | reverse complement strand
GAAAACAACTATGAAGGTGTTGTTGCATACATTGACAACTTTAAATACGAATAATTTAAAACTCAAAACCAGCCTCCTGAGGATTCAGGTGGTTGGTTTATTTTTTATTTAAAAAAATAATAAAATTGTGGCTGTTTTATTTGAAATAAGCGTGAATTAACTCTTGTATCAAACCATACTTGTCAAAATTATAACGCTATCTAAACTTATAATTTTAACAAACTATACAATTCAAGAAAACTTCAATTTAATTTCAATTGAATATCAGTACAACTTTCTTAAAACTTAAATAAAACTAAACTTTCTACAACCAAACCAAAATGAAAAATCAAACACTTATACTCGCATACTCTTTTCTTGCAATGTTAACAATTGCATGTTCTGAAAATGACGAACCCATGTACGTTGGAGAACGTATTGCGCAAATTGTAGCTGCCTCTGACAATCCAGCTAAAGATGGAACACCATCAATACAAGATCTTATGGATGCTGGTGTTCAAGAGGTCATTGGAACACAAGTGGCTTATGAAGAAGCTATTGCAACAGCCGATTCTATACCGACAACGCTGACGGAACTACAAGACATCATTTATGGAGTAAATGAAGATCTTTTAGACAATGATGGAAATTTCGAAACATTGGTTTGGTCAGACGAATTCAATGATGACGGGCAACCCTCCTCACAAAGATGGAATTATGACATCGGAACAGGAGATTGGGGTTGGGGTAATGGTGAACAACAATACTATACGCAAAGAGCAGACAATGTTACCATCTCAGGCGGTACGCTCAAAATTAAGGCGAAAAAAGAATCGTATTCTGGTAGTGCATATACTTCTGCACGATTAAAAACACAAGGGAAATACAGTTTTACTTATGGAAAAGTAGAAGTACGTGCCAAACTTCCTAAAGGAGGTGGAACTTGGCCCGCTATCTGGATGTTAGGAAATAATATTTCAACTGTAGGATGGCCTGCTTGTGGTGAAATCGATATCATGGAACACAAAGGAAATGATGTTGGAGATGTGTCTAGTGCAATACACAACACGTCGGGATCTGGGTCGACACCTTATTTCCACGAACAGTTTATTGCAGATGTAACGGATGAATTTCACATTTACGGTATCATATGGACTTCTGAAAAAATTCAATTTACAGTGGATGGTGATGTACACTACACATACAATCCTTCATCAAAAAATGCCGATAACTGGCCTTTCAATAAAAGACATTTTATCATATTGAATGTCGCAATGGGGGGAACACTTGGAGGAGAAATAGCGTCCAACTTTACAGAAGGAACAATGGAAATTGACTACGTGAAAGTATATCAATAATACTTCTAACCTATCTATTTAATAAATTAATACTTTATGCAATCTTTGAAACATCCCATGCGGTTTACATCCTTTTTGATGCTAGGGATGTTTATCACAAACTGTACACTCAAAAATCAAGTGAAAACGAGTAGTAAAAAGACACTGGAAACTTATGAGAACAGTGTCTACACTACTGCTCATAATTCTGAATTAAAATTAACAAAAACCGCTTCTATAAATTTCGACAAGCTGATTCAACCTAAAGAAACAGAAGTTCATATAACAGTAAATGCGAGTAAAACCTATCAAACATTTTTAGGGATTGGAGGAGCGTTGACGGATGCAGCAGCCGAAACCTTTTACAAACTAAATAAGGAACAGCAAGAAAAATTACTTGAAGCTTATTATGATAAAGAAAAAGGAATTGGATACAGCTTAGGTAGAACGTCAATTCACAGTTGTGATTTTTCCTCCAGTAGCTTTACATATATTGAAGAAGGTGATAGTAAATTGGAGAGTTTTTCAATTCAAGCTGACAAAGAATTTAGAATACCTTTTATAAAAAGAGCCATCAAAGCTGCTGGAGGAAAACTTACTTTCTATGTGAGTCCTTGGAGTCCACCTGCCTTCATGAAAACAAATAATAACATGTTGCTAGGTGGGAAATTGAGAAAAGAATACCGACAAACATGGGCTGACTATTACGTGAAATTTATCAAAGCTTATGAATCTGAAGGAATTCCAATTTGGGGACTTACCATACAAAATGAACCTATGGCAGTACAAAGATGGGAATCCTGTATTTACACCGCTACTGAAGAAAGGGATTTTCTAAAAAACTACTTAGGACCTACTCTTGAAAAAGAAGGATTGGGCGATAAAAATATTGTAGTGTGGGACCACAACAGAGATTTACTATACCAAAGAACAAACACAATATTTAGTGATCCAGAGGCATCTAAATACGCTTGGGGATCAGGTTTTCACTGGTATGAAGATTGGAAAGACGGTCAACCTATGTACGATAGAGTAGAAGATGTACAAAAAGCTTTTCCAGATAAAAAATTACTATTCACTGAAGGATGTAACGAGTCGTATAATTTAAAACGCATCATCGATGAAGATCCTTCTCTAGCAGAACGTTATGGAAAGTCTATGATTCACGATTTCAACAGAGGGACTGTGGGATGGACAGATTGGAATATTTTATTAAATCAAAAAGGAGGACCCAATCACGTTGGCAACCTCTGTTTTGCTCCCGTTCATGGAAACACCTTTACCGGAATAGTTACCTATACAAACTCGTATTACTACATTGGACATTTTTCAAAATTTATACGTCCTAATGCCAAGAGAATAGCAGCTATAACAAGTAGCAATGCCATTCTAGCTACTGCTTTTAAAAATATTGATGATAGCATAATTGTAGTAGCACTAAACCAAAGTAACCAACCACAAAATTACAGTATAGAATTCAACCAAAAGACAGGACACAGCACACTGCCTGCACACGGAATCCAAACTATTATCTTAACCAAAAAAACACAAAAAAAGCATGTCTAAAAAACTAATATTAATTGCATTTGTTGTCTCGCTTGGAGGCTTTCTATTCGGATTTGATGCCGGAATAATCTCTGGTGTTATGGCATATGTTGGACCTGAATTTTCTCTGAATGAAATACAATCCGGATGGGTGGTAAGCTCCCCTTCTTTTGCCGCAATGATATCCATGCTTTTTTCAGGTAGGTTGAGTGATTTTGTTGGAAGAAAAAAAATATTGATTGGGGTTGCTTTTTTGTATGCAGTATCAGCGCTTTTATCTGCCTACGCGATCTCTTATGAAATGTTATACATCGCAAGAATGATTGGTGGATTTGCTTTTGGTGCAGCCTTGATTTTAGCACCGACATACATAGCAGAAGTATCCACGCCCGACAACCGAGGAAAGTTGGTATCTATTCAACAACTCAACATTGTATTAGGGTTTTTTGCTGCCTTTTTAAGCAACTACTATCTTAACAATGCCAATAACGATTCTCAAAGTTTTTTTACAGATGAAAATGTATGGAGATGGATGTTAGGGTTGGAATTAATACCCGCACTACTCTATTTCTTTTTGATGTTTTTAGTGCCAAAAAGTCCGAGGTGGCTATTCTCTAAAAACAAAATTAAAGAAGCCTTTGCTATTCTTAAGGACATACACGGAGAAAAAACAGCAACTGTTGAGGTAGATTCTATTGAAAAGAACATCAAAGCAGAAAAGGTAAAAAAAGATGTTAAAATTACAGATTTATTCAAACCATCTATCCGTTTTATCATGATCATAGGTCTTGTGATTGGAATCTTACAACAGGTTACAGGAATCAATGCTGTATATTTCTACGCTACATCTATTTTTCAACAGACTGGAATTGGAACCAATGCTTCTTTTTTCTCTGGTGTACTGATGAGCTCTGTAACGGTTGTATTTACCATTATTGCGATCTTTTTGATTGATAAAATGGGTAGAAGACCTTTGCTTTTAGCAGGAATCGCGGGAATTGCAATCAGTTTGTCTCTCTGTGCTTATGGATTCAATCAAGCTACCTACAAACTTTCTCCTGAGAGTATAGCAACCATAAAAGATGTAGACCAAAAGAAGTTAAAACCTTATGAAAACATACTGTTCACAAGTGACTTGACTTTTAAAAAAGAAATGAAGCAAGCTTTAGGAACTACTGTATACGCCAAAAATGAAGGGGCTATTTTAGAGGCTGCTACTGAAATCAATGCAATACTTGTTTTGATTGGGATTTTAGGATTTATCGCTTGTTTTGCTTTTTCACTAGGGCCCGTAATGTGGGTACTACTTTCTGAATTATACCCTATAAAATACAGAGGACTTGCGATAGGATTTATTGGATTTATCAACTCATTTGCGAGTTGGGTCGTACAACAAATCTTTCCTTGGGAGTTGTCAAACTTAGGAAATGCTATGAGCTTTTTGATCTTTGGAATCATTGCTTTTATCGGATTTTTTATCCTCCTAAAAATTCTCCCTGAAACAAAAGGAAAATCCCTTGAACAAATAGAAAAAGAACTCGTTAAAAACTAATATACCATTGAACATGAAAAAAATAATAAGTTTATTAATTATATGCATTGTTGTGGTTGCTTTTATGAATAGAAAAAAAATGGAAGAAAAACCAACAATAACAACTGCTAAAGTTAGCTTAGTAGAAGAGAATGGAAAGCACCAATTATTGGTCAACGGAAACCCTTTTTACATCAAAGGAGCTGGTCTAGAGTTTGGAAACATTCCATCATTGGCCAAACACAACAGTAACTCTTTTAGAACTTGGAGGACTGAAAATGGAAAACAGTCTGCTTTAGAGGTTTTGAATGAAGCTCAAGCCAATGGATTGATGGTGACCATGGGAATCGAAGTTGGTAGAGAGCGACATGGTTTTGACTACAATGACCCGATTGCCGTAAAAGAGCAACTAGAAAGAATCAAAAGTGAAGTAATCGCTATCAAAGACCATCCCGCTCTTTTGATTTGGTGTATTGGAAATGAATTGAACCTTCACTACAAAAATCCTAAAGTTTGGGATGCAGTTAACGACATTGCTAGTATGATCAAGAGTGTAGACCCAAATCATCCAACAACCACATCGCTCGCAGGTATAGCGCAAAGAGAAGTACAACTCATCAAAGAAAGAGCTCCTGAAATAGACATTTTATCACTACAGATATACGGACCTTTACCAACTGTACCCAAGCTTATCAAAGAATACAACTGGGAAGGACCTTACATGGTAACTGAATGGGGTGCAACGGGTCATTGGGAAGTCCCTACAACATCTTGGGGAGCACCTGTTGAGGAAAATAGTACCATAAAAGCAAATAATTACTTGATGCGTTACAACCAAGGAATCGCTATTGATACGACACAATGTATCGGATCTTATGTATTCTTGTGGGGAAATAAACAAGAGAGAACACCTACATGGTATGGAATTTTCTTAGAAGATGGACTAGAAACAGAATCAGTAGACGTAATGCATTATATATGGAATGAAAAATGGCCAGAAAATAGGACTCCTCAGATTCAAAAACATACTCTTGAGACTAAAACAGCATACGAAAGCATCATTCTTAGCGCAGGTGCTAATGTAAGTTCAAGTCTTGAAATAAATGACCTTGAAAATGACGCTATTACTTATACATGGGAAATATTAAAAGAAAGTGAAACGACCAAAGAAGGGGGAGATTACGAAGAACGTCCCGCTAAAATTAATCTTCAAATAACAGCACAAGAAAAAGGAAATATTAATTTTATTACACCTGAACCTGGAAACTATAGACTGTTTGTATATGCAAACGATGGGCACGGACATGCAGCAACATCAAACATCCCTTTTCGCGTAGAATAAAAACACAAATTAAGAATACATTATGAGTAAAAAACCCGTCTATATCGGCACACAACTGAGTAAAAATAAAAGAAAAAATATAATAGGTGCCTATACAGAAATTGATGGTGAAATTTTTTATAAAATTTCTAACAATGATGAGATGCGTCCTTTTTTTATGAGCATCGTTAGTAATGATAACCATTGGCTGTTTATTGCTAGTAATGGAGGTGTTACAGCAGGAAGAAAAGACTGCGAATCGGCATTGTTTCCCTATTATACAGATGATAAGATTACCGAATCTACAGAAGTAACAGGAAATAAAACCATCGTTCAAGTTCAAAAAGATGGTGTACAATTTCTATGGGAACCCTTTTCGATACGTCAAACGGGTAACTACGATATCGAAAGAAACTTGTACAAAAACAAGTGGGGAAATAAAGTGATTTTTGAAGAAATTAATAAAGACCTTCAAATCTCATACAGTTATGAATGGAACTCCAGTAATTTGTATGGATTTGTCAAGAAAACAAAATTGACAAATCTTGCAGCTACAACTTCTGAAGTAACAGTTTTAGATGGAATTCAAAACATACTACCAAGTGGAGCAAACACTTCTCTTCAAAATGAAAGAAGCAACCTTGTAGATGCCTACAAGAAAAGTGAACTAGAAACAAAGAGTGGTATCGGAATCTTCTCTTTAAGCGCCATCATTGTAGATAGAGCAGAACCTAGTGAAGCTCTGAAGGCAAATATTGTATACTCAATAGGTTTGAAAAAACCTCAATACTTAATATCTTCCAAACAGCTAGAAGCTTTTAGAAATGGTGACTCTATCCAAAATGAAATTGATATCCGAGGCGAAAAGGGCTGTTACTTTAATGTAAGTACCTTAAAAATTGCAGCTGGTAAAAGTGAAACTTGGACAATTATTGCAAATATAAACCAAACAGTATCTGATATTCATGCCATAGAATCACAATTGAAAAACAGTCCTAAATTTCTTGAAGCCATCTATAAAGATATAGAAAAAGGAACACAAGATTTGATCGCATTAACAAGTGGATCAGACGGCTTGCAATTGTCTTCAGACACTTTAATAAACACCCGTCATTTTTCGAATACACTATTCAACATCATGAGAGGAGGTATATTTGACGAAAACTATCAAATAGAGAAGGGTGATTTCCTGAGTTACCTTGTCAAAGCAAACAATTGCTTACCTCAGCATTGCTATGCAGCCGTTGAAGCATTGCCTGAAAAATTTAATCTAAAACTTTTAAAATCAAAACTGCAAAACGAAGAAAACACTGATTTTATCAGGTTGGCATTAGAATATATGCCTTTAAAATTTAGCAGAAGACATGGAGATCCAAGCCGACCATGGAATAAATTTTCAATCAATACTAAAAGTGAAAAAGACGGCTCTAAAATTCTTGATTACGAGGGAAATTGGCGCGATATTTTCCAAAATTGGGAAGCATTGGCACACTCTTATCCTTCTTTTATTGAAAGTATGATTTACAAGTTCTTGAACGCTAGTACTTTTGAAGGATACAATCCATACCGAGTTACAAAATCAGGATTCGACTGGGAAATTACAGAACCTGACGACCCATGGTCCTTTATTGGTTATTGGGGAGACCATCAAATCATCTACTTGCTAAAATTCTTAGAGTTTAGTGAAAAACATTTCCCTTCAAAACTGACAAGTTACTTTAACCAAAATAGTTTTGTCTATGCAAATGTTCCCTATAAAATAAAAGAGTACTCGGACATTGTAAAAGATGCCAAAGACACCATTGAGTTCGACAGTAATGAGGATGGAAACATTCGAAGACGAAGGGATGAAATTGGTGCTGACGGTGCATTAAAACAAGATATTGATGGAAACATTTACAAAGTAAATGGACTAGAGAAATTACTAGCTACCGTGCTTTCAAAACTCTCCAATTACATACCTGAGGGCGGTATTTGGATGAATACTCAAAGACCTGAATGGAACGATGCCAACAATGCACTCGTAGGAAACGGGGTGTCTATGGTTACCTTGTACCACTTGAGAAGATTTTTGTTATTCTTTGAAAAAACAATTCAACAAAGTAGTTTTACGGAAGCTGAAGTTACAAAAGAATTGGCTGAATTTTTCAGAGCTATCGCAGCAACTTTTAGCGAAAACGAATCATTACTCAATTCGACTATCTCAAACACGGATAGAAAAAAAGTTGTAGATCGACTTGGAATTGCAGGTAGCAACTACAGAGAGTCCATATATAGTAATGGATTTAGAAACGAAAAAACTCCTATTGAAAGAGGGGCATTGTTAGACTTTTTCTCTAGTGCACTAAAACATATTGATCACAGTATCAAATCAAATAAAAGAAAAGATGATTTATTTCATGCTTACAACTTAATGGCAATTTCAGAAGATGGAGTTTCCATTGATACGCTTCCGGAAATGTTAGAGGGTCAAGTAGCAATTCTAAACTCTGGATACTTATCAAGTAAAGAAGCTGTTGCACTTCTAAAAAGCCTCAAAAAGAGTGCTTTGTACAGAGAAGATCAAAACAGTTACTTGCTTTACCCTAACAAAATACTTTCAAGGTTTGTCGATAAAAACACTATCGATAAATCAAAGGTTAAAAACTCAAAATTATTACAAAAACTATTGCAAGATGGAAATACTGAAATTGTAGTAAAAGATATTTTAGGAGATTACCATTTTAATGCAAATTTCAACAATGCAGAAAGTTTAAAAAAAGCCATCAACAACTTACCTATAACCTATGGTAAATTAATAGCTGATGACAATGATGTAGTTTTAGATATTTTTGAAGACACCTTTCAACATAAATACTTTACTGGAAGGTCAGGAACTTTTTTCGGGTATGAGGGGCTTGGATCTATCTACTGGCACATGGTTTCAAAATTAGTATTAGGTATTCAAGAAACCTATGAAAAAGCTCTTAGCATTCAAAGTGAACCAGAATTAATCGCTGCATTGAAAGAATTATATTACGATGCCAATGAAGGTATCGGTGTTCATAAATCTCCTGAACTGTACGGAGCGTTTCCTACAGACCCGTATTCACATACACCTGAAGGAAAAGGAGCACAACAACCTGGAATGACTGGACAAGTAAAAGAGGATATCCTAAGTAGGTTTGGACAACTTGGAATTCGAGTTGAAAATGGTACTATTTCTTTTCAACCCTCATTGTTAAAGAAAGAAGAGTTCATAGAAGACGCAGGAACTTTCGCTTACACGAACATTGATGGAGAGCAAAAAATCGTGACTTTTGTGAATAACGCCTTATGCTTCACCTATTGTCAAGTTCCAATTGTATACACAATCTCAGACTATCAAAACATAAGTGTCCGTTATAAAAATGGAACCACTACTTCTATTAATGGATCAAGTTTAGAAAAAAATGACAGTCAAATTTTATTTGAGAGAACCGGCGAAATTGAAATTATAAATGTGAATGTCGTGATGTAAAAAACTACTTAAAAATATAAAGCCTTTCAAATAAATGAAAGGCTTTTTTTATAATCTTATAACTCGTTGCTCAGTCTATTCGTCTCACCATACTATCTTTGGCTTTTCTTACTTTTTTTAAACCTTCTAGCCTATCTTTTTCTGGATCTCTATAACCCAACGCTAAAAGAACGGTACTTCTCAATCCTTTTTCAGTAAAACCTAACAAACTATCCAGTGCTAAAGGATCAAAACCCTCCATAGGCGTAGCATCCACTTCCTGTATTGCAGCAGCTACTATAGCGTGCCCCAATCCGATATAGACTTGTTTGGCAGCATGACTTTGATTGTATGAAACAGATTGATTAGGATAAGTTGACAACAGGTAATCTCGATAGGATTCATCTCCAGGATCATCCGTACCTCTAATAGCATTGTTCAAATCAAAAAATGAATTGATTCGTGCTTCTGTGTAGGTATCCCATGCAGCAAAAACTAACAAATGAGAACAATCTGAAACTACAGACTGATTGAAAGCTACTTCTCTAATTGATTTTTTAATCTCCATATTGGAAATAACATATACTTCAAATGGCTGCAAACCACTCGAAGTGGGTGCGAGTCGAATGGCTTCTAAAACGTTCTCTAACTTTTGCTTTGGAACTTTTTGTCCATTCATTGCCTTACAAGCACGTCTCCATTGTAATGCGTCTAATAACTCCATAAACTATGTATTTGATTGGATGAGTTTCTGTATTTGATCTGACGAAATAATCTTAGTAGGATAGTCTTCGTACTGTACAAGTTCATGCATTACTTTTGCTAAAGAAGCAGCAGAAATCGACTTGAATTTCTTCAAAGGCCCCACCATTAAAAATGAAAATAATTTTGTGAAACGAAAACCAAGGTTTTCTAGGAATCGTTTTTCATTGCGATTCCCTGTAATAAAAGAGGGTTGTAACAGAAAAGTGTTTTGAATTTCATAGGAGAGTACAGACACCTCCATTTCTCCTTTAGTTCGGGGGTAAAAAAAAGAACTATTTGCGTTTGCCCCTAGGGAGGATATGATGGAAAGTGTAGGTATATTATTTGCTTTGCATAATTTTGCAGCTGTAACGGGAATGCCATAATCAATCTTTTTATAGACCGTTTTATCAGGAGTTTTTCTCAGGGTGGTTCCAATACAACAAAAAACCTCATCTGCTGTAAAATCCTCTTGAAAACCTTCTAAATTTAAAAGGTCACCGATATACTCAGTGACCTTTTCATGTTGTGTACTTAAAGAATTTCTAGCAAAAATTTTAACATGAGAATAATTGACATCCTCTAATAATTCTTGTAACAAGAACCCTCCTGTCAATCCTGTAGCTCCTAAAATAATGGCTGTTTTTCCCATATTTATATGACTCCTTGTGCCAACATAGCATCGGCTACCTTTACGAAACCAGCAATGTTTGCGCCCTTCACATAGTCGATATACCCCTTCTCATCGGTGCCATACTCTACACATTTTTCATGGATTTCCTCCATGATTTCTTGTAACTTTTTATCCACCTCCTCACGAGTCCAATTGAAACGCAAAGAATTCTGTGTCATTTCCAACCCTGAAGTAGCAACCCCTCCTGCATTGGACGCTTTTCCAGGTGCAAATAAGATTTTTGCGCGATGAAATTCTAGTATAGCATCTGGAGTAGAAGGCATGTTTGCTCCTTCACTTACACAAATACATCCGTTATCAACCAGTGTTTTTGCAGCAGCTCCGTCGAGTTCGTTTTGTGTTGCACATGGCAATGCAATATCACAAACGACTGACCAAGGCTTTTGACCTTCCATGTAGACTGCTTTTGGATACTTTTTGATATATTCGGAAATACGTGCTCGTTTTTCATTTTTCAATTTCATTATATAGGCCAATTTGTCATTGTCGATCCCATCGGCATCGTATATAGATCCAGATGAATCAGAGAGCGTTACAACTTTTGCGCCAAGCTGTATTGACTTTTCTGCAGCGTATTGAGCAACATTTCCTGAGCCTGAAATAGCTACTACCTTTCCTTTAAAGGAATCTTTTCGGGTTTTTAGCATGTCTTGAGCAAAATATACCGTTCCGTAACCCGTAGCTTCTGGACGTATCAATGACCCACCCCAAGTGAGTCCTTTCCCCGTCAATACCCCTGTAAATTCGTTCCGCATTTTTCGGTACATTCCAAAAAGAAAACCTATCTCACGTGAACCTACCCCAATGTCTCCAGCAGGAACATCTGTATTATGCCCAATATGACGGAACAGCTCACTCATAAAGGCATGACAGAAACGCATAATTTCATCGTCTGACTTTCCTTTAGGATCAAAATCTGATCCTCCCTTACCTCCTCCCATAGGAAGTGTCGTTAGTGAATTTTTAAAGACTTGCTCAAAAGCCAAAAACTTCAAAATACTCAAATTTACAGATTTGTGAAATCGCAAACCTCCTTTGTATGGACCAATGGCCGAATTCATCTGTACACGGTACCCTCGATTCACGTGTATCTTCCCTGCATCATCTACCCACGAAACGCGAAACATGATTACACGTTCGGGCTCCACCATTCGTAACAAAACATTTTTACCATAGTAAATATCATTTTTTACTATGTATGGTATAACGGTATCCGCTACCTCTTGAACTGCTTGTAAAAACTCTGGTTCATGACCGTCTCGAGATTTTACTTGGTCCATAAATTCATCTATTATATCTTTCATGTAATACTTTATTAATTAGCTCTACTAATATAATCAAATTACCATTACCAAACGTTTATAAA
>JBMZVD010000068.1:0-11999 GCA_049625305.1 Flavicella sp. | reverse complement strand
GATATTTTCAAAAAAAAAATCAATTGTGAATATGCATAGTTCATTTTAATTAGTATATTTGCTTCGCTAATTTTAATAACAAATGATTACAACTATTTTACATCATCGCCATTTTTTACCTTGTTGTCAGACGAGCTAGAAATGTTGTGTTGTAACTAAACATATTTCATAAACCCGTTTGATAGATTCAAGCGGGTTTTTTTATTTTTTAAGCAGCTTAATCAATCAAACACAATAATTTAAAAATGACAAAACTAAAAATTGCCATTCAAAAATCGGGAAGGCTCAACAAAGATTCATTAGCCCTGTTAAAAGATTGTGGAATTTCCATAGACAATGGTAAAGATCAACTCAAAGCATCTGCACGTAATTTTCCTTTAGAGGTATTGTACCTAAGAAATGGAGATATTCCTCAATATTTAAGAGATGGTGTTGTAGATGTTGCTATATTGGGGGAAAATACTTTGGTAGAAAAAGGACAAGATTTAGAAATTATTGAAAGATTGGGGTTTTCTAAATGCCGTGTTTCATTAGCAGTTCCTAAAGAGGTAGATTTTCAAGGAATTGGTGATTTTGAAGGAAAGCGTATTGCAACTTCATATCCAAATACCGTAAATAAATACCTTTCTGAAAATGGTATCAATGCAGATATACATATTATCAATGGTTCTGTAGAAATAGCACCCAATATAGGTTTGGCAGATGCAGTGTGTGATATTGTGTCTAGTGGTAGTACATTGTTTAAAAATGGTTTGAAAGAGGTGGTAAAAATGGCAACTAGTGAGGCTGTTTTAACTGCAGCTCCAACATTGTCTAATGAGAAACAAGAGATTTTAGATACCATTCAATTTAGAATTCAAGCGGTTTTGAGAGGTCAAAACTCTAAATATGTTTTACTCAATGCTCCCAATGAAAAAGTTGCCGAGATTTCTGAAATCCTTTCAGGTATGAGAAGTCCCACTGTTTTGCCATTGGCAAAAGAAGGATGGAGTTCTATTCACGCTGTTGTATTTGGTAAGGGTAAATTCTGGGACATGATTGATGATTTAAAAAGTCGTGGTGCAGAGGGGATACTTGTGGCTCCAATTGAAAAGATGGTTTTATAGTAAGGTAATTAAATAGCAATTAGATATGCAAATTATAAATAACCCGAATAGAGCAATATGGGATACTTTGATTGAAAGACCAGTTAAAAAAGCGTCTGATCTTGGAAAATTGGTTGCTTCTGTTTTTGACAAGATCAAACAGGAGGGAGACAAAGCACTTAAAGCCTATACATTAGAATTTGACAAGGTTTCTCTCAATGATTTTAAAGTAAGTCAAAAAGAAATTGATGAAGCTGAAGATTTAGTAGCCTCCAATTTAAAAGAAGCCATTCAGCTTGCAAAATCAAATGTCGAACTGTTTCATGATTCTCAATTTTCTGAAAAACAGGTCATTACAACTACAGAAGGTGTTTCTTGTTGGCAAGAGATGCGTCCCATTGAAAAAGTAGGTCTGTATATCCCAGGAGGTACTGCTCCTTTATTTTCAACAATTTTAATGTTGGGAATACCTGCCAAACTCGCAGGATGTAGTGAAATCGTACTTTGTTCCCCCCCAAACAAAGAGGGAAAGATACACCCAGCAATTTTGTACACAGCTCAATTGGTAGGGGTGACAACAATTTATAAATTAGGAGGAGTTCAAGCTGTCGCAGCAATGACCTACGGAACGGAAACTGTACCCAATGTGTATAAAATTTTTGGGCCTGGAAATCAGTTTGTAACGGCTGCAAAACAATATGCCTTGACACAAGGGGTTGCGATTGATATGCCGGCGGGACCTTCTGAATTAATGGTGGTGGCTGATAGAAATGCCAATCCTGCATACGTTGCCTCTGACTTACTTTCTCAAGCAGAACACGGTCATGACAGTCAGGTAATTTGTGTGGCTGAAACTATTGAAAGCTTGAAAGAAATTCAAAATGAGGTAAAAACTCAACTTACTGTTCTTCCTAGAAAAGAGATGGCGCAAAGTGCGATTGATAATTCTCAATTCATCGTTTTAGAGTCAGTCAAAGACCAAATTGATTTTATAAACAGTTATGCACCTGAACATTTGATTTTAAATGTGAAAAACGAAAATTTATTCCTCGATAAAATTGTGAATTCTGGTTCTGTTTTTATAGGTCCTTATACTCCAGAAAGTGCTGGAGATTATGCCTCAGGTACTAATCATACTCTACCGACTAATGGCTATGCTCGTATGTATTCAGGTGTGAATATGGACGCTTTTACCAAAAAGATAACTTTTCAAAGGATTTCTAAAGAAGGAATCCAAAAAATTGGAAATGCAATTGAACTTATGGCGGAAGCGGAAGGTTTACAAGCACATAAAAATGCGGTTACACTACGTTTAAAAGATCTTAGATAATATGGGCTTTGATTTAAAAAATATAATTCGAGAAAATATAGCCAACCTGAAAGCATATTCTTCTGCTAGAGATGAATTTGAAGAGGCTACATCTAATATGGTATTCCTAGATGCCAATGAAAATCCATTCTCTAATGGTGTCAATCGTTATCCAGATCCACAACAACAAACAGTCAAAGACTTGTTGTCTTCAATTAAAAGAATTCCTACAGATCAAATTTTGTTGGGTAATGGAAGTGATGAAGTCTTAGATTTGATCTTTAGAGCTTTCTGCGAGCCCAAAAAAGATAATGTGCTTTTATTGCCTCCTACCTATGGTATGTACAGTGTTTTGGCAAACTTAAACAATGTGGAAATTAAAGAAGTGTTATTGTCTGAAACTTTTGATATTCGGACTGAGGAAACTTTAAGGGCTGTCAACAAGCACACAAAAATTTTATTTTTATGTTCTCCCAACAATCCTACGGGAAATGCTTTTTCAGCTCAAAAAATAGAACATATAATAGCTTCTTTTGAGGGGTTAGTCGTCGTAGATGAGGCCTACATAGATTTTTCTACCCAAGCAAGTTGGCTGGAGCAACTAAACAAATATCCAAACTTGATCATAACTCAGACACTTTCCAAAGCTTATGGTATGGCTGGCATTCGTCTGGGGGTTTGTTATGCTTCTAAAGATATTATAGAGGTTTTGAATCGCATAAAACCTCCATACAACGTCAATGAATTAACGCAGCAAAAAGCTATAGAGCGCTTGTCTGATATCGTGGCTGTACAAAAGGAGATTGCTGAGATATTGTCCGAAAGAGATCGCATGATGACCGCTTTAGAGGAGGTAGTTTTTGTAAGTAAAATTTATCCAACGGATGCCAATTTTATTTTGGTAAAAGTCGACAATGCAGTAAAACGTTACAATGAACTTATAGAACGAGGAATTGTGATTAGAAACCGAACAACTCAGGCGCTCTGTGAAAATACCCTGCGTTTGACTGTTGGTACCCAAGAAGAAAATAACAGTCTTTTAAAGGCTCTTAAAGGCATCGAAAATAAATAAAAGAAGAGTGACAATTTTATATATACTTCTAAATTAAAGAAATAATGAAAAAAGTACTTTTTATTGACAGAGACGGAACTTTGGCAATTGAACCTCCTGTAGATTACCAATTAGATAGTTTGGAAAAGTTAGAATTTTATCCAAAAGTATTTCAATACATGGCTAAAATAGCTTCTGAATTGGACTATGAATTGGTCATGGTAACCAACCAAGACGGCTTGGGAACTGACTCTTTTCCAGAAGATACTTTTTGGCCTGCCCAAAATAAAGTCATAAAGGCTTTTGAGAATGAGGGGGTTATTTTTTCAGATATTTTAATTGATAGAACCTTTCCGCATGAGAACGCACCTACTCGTAAACCAGGTATCGGATTGTTGGGAAAATATCTTGACAAAGAAGTCTATGATCTTGAGAATTCATTTGTTATCGGAGACCGTTTGACTGATATTGAATTAGCGAAAAACTTAGGGGCGAAAGGAATTTATATTAACAATGTAGCAGATTTAGCAACTGATGAATTGACAGTAAAACGCACTGATCTAGATACTGTAATTGCTTTGGAAACTCAAGATTGGAAAACTGTTTATGAGTTTTTGAAATTGAGTGATCGTACCGCTGAAATTACAAGAAACACGAATGAGACAAAGATATTTATTCGTGTAAATCTAGATGGTACTGGTAAAAGTGATATTTCAACTGGAATTGCTTTTTTTGATCATATGTTGGACCAAATTGCTCGACATGGAAATATGGATTTGACCATTCAGGTTCAAGGAGACCTAGAGGTAGACGAACACCATACGATTGAAGATACAATGATTGCACTAGGAGAGGTGTTTGCAACTGCTCTAGGTTCAAAGTTGGGGATTGAACGCTACGGCTTTTGCTTGCCTATGGACGATTGTTTAGCACAGGCGACTATTGATTTTGGCGGAAGAAATTGGTTGGTATGGAATGCGGAGTTCAAAAGAGAAATGATTGGGAAAATGCCGACTGAAATGTTTTTCCACCTTTTTAAATCCTTTACAGATGGAGCAAGATGCAATCTAAACATAAAAGCAGAAGGGGAAAATGAACATCATAAAATTGAAGGTATCTTTAAAGCCTTTGCAAAAGCGATAAAAATGGCAGTAAAAAGAGATGCTGAAAAAATGATATTACCTTCTACAAAGGGAATGCTTTAGATCTTAAGTTATCAAATTGTATTTAACTTGAGCACTTCTGAAGTGTTTTAATATTTTACGAATTAGAATTTATGAAAATAGCTATTATAAATTACGGAGCTGGGAACATACAGTCCCTGAAATTTGCCATCAAACGATTGGGATATGAAGCCAATTTAACAGACAATCCAGAGGAAATTTTAGCAGCTGATAAGGTTATATTTCCTGGAGTGGGAGAAGCCAGTAGTGCGATGAAAATGCTTCGAAAATCAGGTTTAGATACTTTAATTCCAAAACTCAAACAACCTGTTTTAGGAATTTGCTTGGGCATGCAGTTAATGTGTACTTCAAGTGAGGAGGGAGAAACCAAAGGTTTGGGTATTTTTGGCGTACCTGTACTGCGATTCAATTCAGATGTAAAAGTTCCACAAATAGGGTGGAACCTCATAGGAAATCTCCAATCAGATTTGTTCAAAGGCATTCCTGAAAACGAATATGTATATTTAGTACACAGTTTCTATGCACCTCTTTGTAAAGAAGCAATTGCTACAACAGAATACGGACTTGAATATGCCACTGCATTGCAGAAAGATAATTTTTATGGCACTCAATTCCACCCTGAAAAAAGTAGCAAAGTAGGTGCTAAAATCCTAGAAAATTTTTTAAACTTATAACCTAGCTCGTGCAAAAGAGCTACAACAGAAGAGAGTATTTATGAGAATAATACCTGCAATAGATATTATAGATGGAAAATGTGTACGTCTTTCAAAAGGCGATTACAACACAAAAAAAATATACAATGAAAACCCTTTGGAAATTGCCAAAGAATTTGAAGCTCATGGTATTGAGTACTTACATTTAGTTGATTTAGATGGAGCAAAAGCTAGTCATATTGTCAATCACAAAGTTTTGGAAGAGATTGCGAACAAAACTTCACTAAAAATTGATTTTGGTGGAGGATTGAAAACTGATGAGGATTTGAAAATAGCTTTTGAATCTGGAGCCCGTCAAATCACTGGAGGGTCTATTGCAGTTAAAAACCCTAGTATGTTTTCAAATTGGTTGCAACAATTTGGAGGAGATAAAATTATCTTAGGAGCTGACGCTAAAGATGAAAAAATAGCCATCAGTGGCTGGTTGGAAGAGTCTGATAAAGAGTTGATTCCATTTGTACAAGACTATATGAAATCTGGTGTTTCTTACGTTATTTGTACAGATATTGCTAAAGATGGGATGCTTGAAGGTCCTTCTTTCGACCTTTATGAAAAAATGTTAAGTGCACTACCTGGCGTTAATCTAATTGCTAGTGGTGGAATTTCTACCTTTGAAGAATTACCTAAGTTAGCAAGTTTAGGTTGTGAAGGTACTATCATTGGTAAAGCTATATACGAAAATAAAATAAGCTTAAAACAATTGGAGAATTATATAATTTCTCAATAATATCTTAATCTCAAACCATTGGTTTTGATTACAAAACCCTAAATATATATATATGTTGACTAAAAGAATTGTTCCTTGTTTGGATATCAAAAATGGGAGAACTGTAAAAGGGGTTAATTTTGTAGACCTCCGTGATGCAGGTGACCCTGTTGAATTGGCAAAAATATATGCGGATACAGGTGCTGATGAATTGGTGTTTTTAGATATTTCTGCGACTGAAGAAAAGCGTAGAACACTATTAGATTTGGTAATGCGTGTTGCTGCTACCATTGATATACCTTTTACCGTAGGAGGAGGAATTTCGACTGTGGAGGATATAGATAATTTACTACATGCAGGTGCCGATAAAGTTTCTATTAATTCTTCTGCTGTAAAAAATCCTCAGTTGATTAATGATGCTGCATCAAAATTTGGATCGCAATGCGTAACAGTTGCTATTGATGCCAAGCAAATTGATGAAGATTGGATTGTACACTTAGTAGGAGGAAAGGTACCGACAGAACTCAATCTTTTTGAATGGGCACAAGAGGTTGAGGAAAGAGGAGCAGGTGAAATTTTGTTTACTTCTATGGATCATGACGGGACTAAAGATGGTTTTGCAAATGAAGCTTTGCAGGTTTTATCGGAAATGTTGAGTATTCCTATCATTGCTTCAGGAGGTGCTGGAAATATGCAACATTTTGCAGATACATTTACCAAAGGCCAGGCTGACGCAGCTTTGGCGGCAAGTGTTTTTCATTTCAAAGAAATAGACATTCCAAGTTTAAAGAAAAAATTAAAGTCACAGGGTATTCCTGTTAGAATATAATATAACAGCAATGGGATAAGTTTATTCTTATCTACTTTAAAAAATAAAAATGATGAAAATAGATTTCTCAAAAGACAATGGATTGGTACCTGCAATCATTCAAGATGCTACCACCAAAAATGTATTGATGTTGGGGTATATGAATCAAGAGGCCTTTGACAAAACAATGGAGACTCGAAAGGTAACTTTTTTTAGTCGATCAAAAAATCGTTTGTGGACGAAAGGAGAGGAAAGTGGTAATTTTTTACAGTTGGTCAGTATTGAAAATGACTGTGACAAAGATAGCTTATTGGTGAAAGTAAATCCTGCAGGTCCTACTTGTCACACCGGTACCGACACTTGTTGGAATGGAAAAAACACCCAAGAATATGGTTTCTTTTCACATCTCGAAAATGTGATTACAGAACGAATCGAAAACAAGGATACTAAGAAGTCGTATGTAGCTAGCTTGTTTGATAAAGGGATTAATAAACTAGCTCAAAAAGTTGGTGAAGAAGCTGTAGAGACTGTCATAGAGGCTATGGATGATAATGATGAATTGTTCTTGTATGAATCTGCAGATCTTATGTTTCACTATCTGATGTTATTGCAAGCCAAGGGTTTTACACTCAAGGATATCGAAAATGAGCTAAAGGGAAGACATAAATAATAGAATGACTAAGCTGAATAATGTAAAGACCAATGTTTAAGAACATTGGTCTTTTTTAGTTTCCTTTTCTCCTTGTAAAAGATGTAAACAGGATTAATATAAGTGTAAACATGGCAACTCTGAAGATATAATCACCATTTGTAGTGTAGTAAGTTGTTTCCGTATTTTGAGGGATTTTTCCACGTAATATTCCTTTTTCTCCGTAGGGAAGGGACTGAATCAAGTTTCCTTTTTCATCAATAAGTGCAGAAATACCGGTATTAGCAGAACGCGCAATACCACGTCTATTCTCAATGGCTCTCAGTCGTGCCAAACTCAAATGTTGTTTGTGACCTTGGCTCGTATCCCACCAGGCATCATTGGTAATGATTGCTAAAAAGTCAGCTCCTTTTTTTACATAGTCTGTGACATAGGAACCGTATACAGATTCGTAACAAATTATTGGAGCTACAGTGTTTTTAGCAGTAGCAAACACATATCGTTCTTTTTGTGTTGAAAGTGTTGAAATTTCTCCTCCTAAATCAATCATAGCGTTTTTTAGTAAAGGCTTTAAAACACTTCTGTAAGGTGTATGTTCTACACCTACGACCAATTTTGATTTGTGGTAGTACTTGAAACCAGATTTTTCGTTGATAAAAAAAGACGAATTGTAACTGTTGTACCATTTGTTGCTATTTCTAAAGTAATTAGCAGTTGCATTAGGTGTTTGATTTTCAGAAAAAGCCTTAATAAAAGTAATACCTGATAACAGTGAAGTGTTAGGGTATTGATTAAAATAATTTTTTAACAGCTTGAATTCAGGTGTGTTTTGAAAGCTATTCAGATATCTTGGTTTTGAAAATGTAGTTTCAGGAGCAATTACAATAGATAGCGTGCTGTCAATTTTAGTCGCAGTAAGAGAAATTAAATCCTTAGCCATAGATACATTGTCTGTTTGGTATTTTTCTGTGTAAGGATCCAAGTTAGGTTGTAGTACAGCAACATCTAAATTAGGTTGCAACGAAGGTCGCGTATGGTAGATATACAAGGAACTAAATATACCAATACAAACGATACTCACAGCTGCGATAATCTTTGATATTAAAAGCTTTGAATCTTTGTTTTTTTGAAAGGTTAACACTGCTTTTGTAAGAATAATATTTACTACCCATACCCATAGTGACCCTCCAAAAACGCCTGTGTATTCATACCATTGTACCCATTTATAATAAGACGCAAATCCATTTCCTAAATTTAACCATGGCCATGAAAGCTCCCAATTTAAATGGAATTTTTCAAACCCAAGCCAAAGGCAAACCAATACAACCCAGCTAGATTTTTCATCAATTCTTTTAGTTATTTTGTGGTAAATAACAACAACCAATGACATCAAAAGTGAATTGGCCAATACTGCAAAGCTCATTCCAAAAGGAGTAGCATAAAATAACCACCAGGTAGTAGCAAGGTTGAAAATAAAAAAAGAGATATAGGAATACCCTAGAACCTTCCAATGGCTTCTGTACGAATTTCTAAGTTGGTATTCATTCCACAGCACAGGTACAAAAGCCACAAAAAGGAATAGAGGAAATCCATAGGTAGGCCACGAAAGTGCAAATAATATACCGGATAGAAGCGCGAAGTATAAATTTTTCATAAGAGTTTTAGAAAGTTTCTAAGAATACTATTTTTTTGATTTTTTCTGCAAAAAGTCGAAATCTATTTTGACTGAAAAAGTATTGGAGTACAATGCATTTCCAAAACTAGCTATATTGGTCAATGCATAGTCTACTTGAACACCGTGGTAGTTAAAACCCAAGCCAATATTAGGTTCTACTCTTAAAGATTCTGAAGTGTCTATTTCTCGAACCTTTTGAAATTCTCCCACTCCAAATCTTAAAAATACAAAACGTTGGAAATCGACTTGAAACCCTAAAGAAGGTGTCATACTTCCATAGCGTGTACTTACGATGTCGTTTGTTTCGACTAATCTTGCATGTAAATTCAACTCTGTAAGCAGGTGGAATTTTTCATTTTTAAATGTAAAATCTCTTGCAATTCCAAAGTGAACTTTAGGCAATGTAAGTTCAATCTTTTCAGGGATTGTTTGATTTTGACCCTCCACAGCGTCTTGAATGTCTTGCAATCGAGTTTCGTCAAAGTTCCAAGCATTGAAAGTTGTTGTGATATCACGTACCATAAGTCCCAATTGCCATCTTTTCAATTTGTATTGTATTCCTGCATCTAAGCCTATACCCCAAGAAGAAGCAAAATCACCAATGATTCTTCGTACAATTTTAGCATTGATTCCCACTGCCAAACCTTTGATTTGAGGAATGCTTTTAGCAAATGCAACTTGCAAGGCATAGTCAGCTGTTGAAAAGCGTTCAATACGATTGAAATCTATATTCCCTTCATTGTCAACGATATTTGTGGTGTTCTGTATATTATCTACACCAAATCGAATCAAAGAAAAAGCCAAGACGGGTCCGTCTTCGAGTTTTGGAGCAATTGCTGCTGCTGCATAATCATAATTTGCAATTCCAGCGAAATATGAACTGTGCATTAATGCACCTTGATTCACTGTGATACCTGCCAAACCAGCTGGGTTCCAATATATAGCATTTACATCCTTTGAGGAGGCAGTAACAGATTTACTCATTCCCATTGCAGCTGCATCCACACCAATAGTTAAAAACTCATTAGAATACTTACGAAACTCTTGAGCTGTACCAAAATAGTAAGTTATCAATAGTAAATAAAATATGTGTTTTCTCAATCTATAGTTCTTTAAAAGGAGTAATTTAACCATACAAATATATTGTTATTTCTGCGGTTTTGTTAGGGTTTTAGACAGTTCCTTCAAGAAAATAGTGATTTTTTCTTCACACCAAGTGTTTTTTGAAGGACTCCATGAATTGATAAAACCAATATGTCCACCATGATTAGGAGTTTCAAGTTTTATAAATTCATGTTTTTTTGCTATTTCATTTGGATAACAGGAATCTGATAAAAAAGGATCGTTTAATGAAGATACTATATAACAAGGAATTTTAATGTTTTTTAAATAAGAATTTGAACTAGCTTGTTGCCAATAATCTTCAGCATCTTTAAACCCGTATGAAGGAGCTGTGAATATGTTGTCAAAGTCCTGAAAATCTTTTGCTTGTAACAAATTTTCTGTGTTTAGTTTTCTTTCTGGAAATAAAGTACTTTTTTCAAGTGTCTTTTTTAATAACGTTTTTAGAAAGCGTTTCATATACACTCGATTACTTTTTTTTGACAAAACTTCAGAAGATCCCTTTAAGTCACACGGAGGACATACGGCAACGATACCTTTTACTTTAAGTTTTAAGGATTCTTTTTGCTCCCCTGCAAATTTTAAAACAACATTGCCTCCCATGCTAAAACCAACAATTGAAACAGATGTATAGTTGTAATTTTTGAGAAGATAATTCAAAACAAAATCTAAATCTCCTGTTTCTCCACTGTGATAGGCTTTGAAATAACGATTGGTCTCTCCACTACATCCTCTAAAATTAATTGCGACGATGTCAATTTCATTTTTATTCAAAATTGAGGCTGTGGATCGAATGTATTTAGAGTCGGAACTCCCTTCCAAACCATGAAGTAACAACACCAAATTTGCTGAATTTACGCGAGACCAGTCCAAATCCAAAAAATCTCCGTCAGGAGTGTCGATACGCTCCCTTGTGTACGTTATTTTAGGATTTGTAAATAAAGTTCTATACACAGTACTTATATGTGGATTGGTAAATGGAAAAAAGGTTTTAAATGAGGATGTAACAATTGGCATAGACTTGTTTTTGTGATACAATACTACTAAAAACAAGTCAATTCATAAAGAAATTAATATACAGTATTTGATGTACAGATATTTCAAGTAATAGTCTTAACTATTGTGTATTTTAGTCCTGCATTTAAGTACTGAAAATAGAGAACTAATTATTTTTCTATGAAGTTATCCGAATCCGATGTTTTCAACTTAGACATTTTAAGCTTGTTTTCTTTTACACAAGATTTCGAAAAGCGCCTACAATGGGACCTTCAGACCAAAGCAATTGGTTTTTTAGAGGGGCATACTGATTTGAAAAAAGGAGCTATGGTGTATACAGAATCTATAGAGGGTGTCAGAATGGATACAGAGTACTTGGTATTTGAACCTCCGTATGAATTGTCGATAATAATGCAAAACAAATCAAGGGTTTTTAAGACTTTTATTGGGACTTGGAAATTTAGTGAAGTAACTAATACAACGACAGAACTGAAGATTATATATCAATTTGAATTGCAATTTCCTTTTCGCTTAATTGCATTATTTGTACACAAAAGAATCCATAAAAACATGCGAAATAAATTAATTTTTTTAAGCGATTTTTTGAAAACAATAGATCTTACATCTTAAATTTTAAAAAAAGTGTGAATTTGAAAAACCTTAATAGCGGGTGGGGCTATATTTAATATATTATTGCAATT
>JBMZVD010000067.1:0-12524 GCA_049625305.1 Flavicella sp. | reverse complement strand
GTAAATATTTTATTACTCAACAAGCTATCATCATCATCAGGTGAATTGCTATAAAAAACAAAATTATAGCCATCGTACTTGTACAATCCATTCAAAGTACCAAACCAAATAAAACCTTTTGAATCTTGCAGAACAGTCGTGATAGAGTTGTGCATTAACCCTTCACTTGAGCCTAAATGCTCAAACATCAATTGATCTTTGGCAAGCAATATGTTCTTGTCTTGCGCACTGATTACAATAAAACTAAGGAAACTCAGGAGTAAACAAAAAATCTTCTTCATATTCATCTAGTTAAAAAGACAGTTATTATGTCTATAGTTTTACTTTTTTAACAAACGTATTACTTTAATATCTGCATTAATTCCACGATTCTTTCTGTCTTGTGCTTTGTAGTCTACAAAAGATGCTTGAAATTCAAAATCGTTAGCGGAATGTAATTCAATCGTCTGTTTCCCTTTCTTCAAACGTAATGTACCAATTGCCTTTTTACCATATGTAAGACTAGATTTCACTTCTTTGATTTGTGTTTCATTACCATCAAACAACTCTTCAATAACCTCTTTTTCAGGTGCCTTTCCAGTGAGCGTAAAAGGCAATGAACCACTTGCTGTTTTTAATATAAAGTCCTTGCTATTGTATTTCATTTTGTACAGTAGTTCTACTTCATATACACCGTTTTCGGGAACTTCAATATCCCATGACCTATGGTAGTCTTTAATGATTGATCGGTAACTTAACATACCATACCTACCGTGCTTGATTGCTTTCTTATCTTTGAGCAAAATCGTCCCTTTAGGGTTGGCAACAATAACTGGTTTTTCAAGGGACAAATCGCCCTCGTATTCAATTACTACAACTGAAAGATCTGAATTGGAAGGAACCGTACCTACTTCTATATTTTTATCATTATCCGAAACTATCACCGAAAGATCGCTTTTAGATACATCTGATAAATGATATGCTTTTTTAACAGTGTTTGTAAGACCTGGAATTTTTAACACTCCGTTTTTAGGCCAATCAAAAACATGTAGATACAACTTGTTATCTTTTGATTTTACTGAAGCATAGCCCCACGGTAATTTTTGAAAAGGATTCACCTCTGTATCAAAAATTGCTTCGCTGTGAACTTTCATCCAACTACCAATTCCAGCGAGTACATTTTGCTCGTAATCCAATACGGCACCATCACTTTTAGGCCCCACATTTAAAAGGTAGTTTCCTCCCATACAGGTAATTTTAGAGAGATTTCTAATTTGTTTTTTAACTTGAACAGCCAATGGACTTCCTTTGACCCATGATTTGTAACCCCAAGTATGGTAGAAAGTTCCCGGCGTCTCCCATGCGACATCGTAAATTGGTAGATCTGGCAAGTGATTGTCTGGCATTGTAATAAAGTCACCTTGGTTGTTCATCACTCTACCGTTGATCAAACAGTCAGGTTGGATTGCTTTAACAGTTTCTTTAAAACGTTTACTTTGTGCTTCAGTAGGCTCACCCATATCAAAAAACAACTCTACGATATCGCCATAATTTGTAAGTAACTCTTTGAGCTGCGCTACTTGAAAATCTTCATTTGCTTTGGACACTTTTCCAAAAACAGAGTACTTACCATCCACAGGATTTCGCTCTGGATGCGGGCCATTAAAATGCCAATCCGGAGTAGAGTAATACAATCCTAATTTAAGTCCGTTAGATTTACAAGCATCAGCCAATTCTTTGAGGATATCCTTTTTATAGGGTGTGAAGTCTACCACGTTGTAATCTGTAACATCTGATTTAAACATAGAGAATCCATCGTGGTGTTTGGCAGTAAGAATTACATACTTCATACCTGCATTTTTCGCCATTTTCACTACAGCATCCGCATCGAATTTTATAGGATTGAATTGTTTTGCTATCGCTTCGTATTCAGGAATTGAAATATCAGCATGGCGCATGATTTGTTCTCCTAATTTTTCTATTTTTTCTCCTTTCCAAACACCTGCTGGTATTGAATAAACCCCCCAATGCACAAAGAGACCAAACTTCATGTTTTTCCATTTTTGAATGGAAGAAATTGTATCAACTGAAGAAGATTCACTGGTTAGATTTGGGGTATTTTTACATGAAAACAAAAAGAATGAAATAATAATTACAAGTACTTTAGCTATTTTATTATGAGCCATGTGTAGAGGGGTTATAAAGGTATTGATTAAGTTATTTTTTTGAGTAAAACTAATTAAATACATCCATTTGGACAGTTTTAATAGGACATAAATTAACACTAAAGTTACGGATTTCATCCCAGTATTAGGAATACCCCTGTTAAAAACGAAAAGGATACTAAGCATAACCTATAGATTGATACGTTTATAAAGTTGACACAAGCACAAAAAAAAAGAACTCCCATTAGGAGTTCTTTTTTGTTATATAGCGTTGAAAAAAATTAGTTCTTTTTCTTCTTATTTGCCTTTAAATAAGCTTTCCATTCAGCATATTTTTCTTCTCCTAACAACTCAGAAAGTGCCTTTTGAGCCTCTTTTGAGTTTGCAGTCAATCCAGCTTTCTTGGCAACTTTATCATCCGCATGAGCAGCCTTTACTTCAACATTTTTTGAAAATTTAGTAAGCATAATATCATATACCTTAGCTGATTGTTCTTCAGATAATGATAGAGCTTCAGTCATTCTGGTTTTAGCTTTTGTAGCAGATCTAACAGCTTGTTTGCTCTGAGCAGAAGCTGAAACAGAAACAAATACTAGTAATAAAGCAAAAAATAATTTTTTCATGTTTTGAGTTTTAATGTTTAGAATTCAAATATAGTTTATATGTAGTACGAATACGATTGTTATGCTACAAAAAATAACATCTATGGAACAAAATTTAATTGTAAATAGGAAAAGTACCCGGAAGCATTTTCACATATTTAGAAAGTTCTGATTTTAGATCTTTAACCCTATCTTTTTGAGCTTTGTCAGAATAAAGATTTGATTGTTCAAAAGGATCTTGGCCAATATTGTAAAGTTGGTCCTCAGAAAAGTAATTTTTAGCATAAAATTTCAATGCTGGTGACTCTGAACCTCTACCTCCTGGCTTGTCACAAATATGTGTTGCTCTTTTACCTTTACGCTCTAATTTAGTTTTGATTTTTTCAGGTGCTTTGAAGGCCAAATACTTATATCCATCTTTTAAAACTGCTCTAGTAGCTCCGATTTCAAAGTATAACGATTCATGGATTGGTTTTGTACTTCCTTGCAACAAAGGTAGCATGCTTACTCCGTCCATCTTATACATATCTTTTGTTGCGACACCTGCTAAATCCAATGCTGTAGGCACCATATCTATGTTGGATACCATTTGTTGTGATCTGTAGCCACTTTTAATATAGTTAGGCCCATATACAAAACTTACTGTTTTGACTCCTCCCTCATACAAACTTCCTTTTCCTGATTCTACACCGTGATCGTCAATAAAAAAGATGACCGTATTTTCCAATTCATTAATGGCTTCTAACTTATTTAACAAAGCTCCAATACCGTCATCTAACCAAAGTATATCAGCCTTTTCGATATCCAAACCTGCTTTGTTGATTCGTTCTGTTACAGAGGCTCTAGATGGCATTACTTCCAATGGTTTGTCTAAGAAACCTACAGGAGTCGCAAGAGGATTACCTTTGTATTTAGTTCCTAACTTATCTGGACCATGAGCTAAAGTGGTAGCGAAATACAAAAAGAAAGGATTTTCCTTTTCAGCTGCAAGATCTAAAAATTGCAAAGCACTATTCACTACCCATTCCATATTGTGATCTTCGACGGCTTTTGGGTATTGGTTAGGAAGGTTTCCTTTGTACAAAGCACCTGCAAAATCAAATCCTGCTTCTTTATAGGCAGCAACCTGAGAAGCTTGGTTTTCAATCAACTGTTGTTTGATTATTGGATCTCTCGGATCAGCTTCTGTTGGTACTTTGTGGGGATTATCTCCACTAAATGTATGGTTTTTTCCTACTCCACCGGTAAAATAACCATTATCTTTTAATGCCTGAGCAATATTATTGGTATTGCTATCTACATGAACATTCCACGTAATGTTAGTTTGCCCCTGATAACGCTTTATAATTCCTTTAGAAATTCCTCTAGACGCATAAGTTCCTGTAACTATGCTGTAACGGCTTGGTGTACATACTGAGGTACTTACGTAACTATTGTCAAAAATAACACCTTCACTAGCCAATCTATCAATATTTGGAGATATATTTGTAGAGTTGCCATCTTTATCTTGACCTTCTTTAATGAAGTTAAATTGATTTCTATGCTGGTCATCCGTAACGATAAATACAATATTCGGACGTTTTTTATTTTGAGCAAAAGACTTTATCAATCCTCCAAAAATGAAGAAGATGACAGCCAATGCTATTACTATTTTACTAACTATTTTATTCATTATATTTTTTTTTGTTATTGAACTGTAAAACGAAATACATCGCCTTTGACTATTTTGTTGCCTACTAAATCATCCACACGCCAAAAATAAGTCTGACCACTCGTTAGGGGTCCAGGCATATATATATTGTTTTTTTGTTTTCCTTTGTATTCTGCTGATGTAGAAGTCGCTGCTGATACTTTTTCAAAATCCGTACCAAAATACACATGGCTTTCAGAAGAATTATATGCTGGTAGCCACATTAGGTCTGCATCCTGTTTTGCTGTATTAGTTTTGTCTTTTGGGATAGCTACAGAAGTTTTTGTGTCTTGAAATCCTGGTATCCAATAGTTCAAAGCACCGTATTCGTAGGCACCAATGTCTGGAGCAGCACCTTCAAACGGAATATTTTTCCCTTCTATTAATGCACCTGCATCCACTAATTCAGAATCTTTTCTTGGTCTAAAATCTAAATTTTCAGGATCTCTTAATTGGCTTTTCATATCTGCATTCTTGAAATTACCTGCCCAATTGTGATCAACAATTCCAGGAACAGGATAATCCTTTCCTGACTTTGTTCTATGACCAGAAAATTTATTGGTTAGATTGTTTCTTGTAATAGTATTATGATTGTGCCCTTGAATCGCCTTATTGCTCGATACAATCAAATCATTTAAATGACTATCAAAACTTACGTTGTTATAAATAAAATGGTTTTCCCCTTTAAAATAAATTCTATCGGTTTCCCAAGCAACATTGTGGTGCATGTTTCCATTTTCACCCCAAGGTGCATTGGGTGTATTTTTATTATCAAAACGCAATCCTTGTTTTACTGAATTGTGTACCCAATTGTATCGTGTTTGTGATTGATCTTGAGATGGTACACTTACCTGTACCATAGAACCATCATTTTGCAAATAGCCTGATTTAGACAAATCATTGAGTTCAATCGTATTTCTAATACCTGCTTTGTAGAGTTCGGAAGCACCAGTCGTGTGAACAGTATTTCTTCTAAATAATAACTCAGTTGCTTGAGACATATTAAGCGTATATCCTCCTTTATAGGTACAACTATAATCGATTGAATGCATGTAATTATTTTCAAACACATTGTTCCATCCATTCATATCGATGACAGGACCATCCATATATTCAAACTTACAATTTCGAACGGTGTTGTAAGATTTGGTATCTCTCTTTTTTCGCAACATCGTTGTTACATGCATTAATGAGAGGTCTCCTAACATACGTTTTGAATAACTCGGATACTTGAAATTGCAATTTTCAATGGTAATATTGTCACAATCAAACACTTTATAAGTAGTTCCAAAAAAGTCAAATCCATCTAATTGAACATAAGAAGTGTTTGTAATTTCAAAAGCATAAGATTGGACTTTACCGTATATTTCAAATTCTTTTGGTGATTTGCCTTGAGGAGCCCACAAATAGATTTCTTTGGATTTTGGGTCGTAAAACCATTCGTTTTCAACATCCAATAGTCCTAATTTACCCTCCAAAAAATAACCGTGTTTGAATATCTTTTTCTTGTAGCTAAAATGAACTTTAATACCTTTTCTACTTGTATCGTATTTAAAATTATCAGAACCTGCAGTATGTTCGGTAACTCGTGATTTAAAAGTCTTGAAGGAACCTGAATTTACAATAATAATAGCTCCGGTTAAATCTTCATCAATAGAAGCTAATTCTTTGTTAAAGTGATGTCCATAACTCCCTTTCTTTTTTTCTGGCCATGCCATTGATTTTGATTTGTCCCAAACAGAACCATCGTACCAGTTACCGTTAGGCCAACGTGCAGATGTCATACTTTTACCATCAACAAACAACTGCCATACTGGTGTTTTCAGTTTCGCTTTGTAGATTGATCCTTTGTGTTTTTTCCACTTTAAATCAAGTTTCTTTGTACCATTTAAAGTTACATTTTCACCAGGATAGGCTTTAAACACATATGGATTTCTGCTGTTACCTTTTTTATTTTTTATCTTAATAATTTCATGATAGAAACCTTCACGTACATAGCACACATCACCTGGTTTCATTTTAGAAGCAGCCTTTTGAATAGATGCAAATGGTTTTTCTAAAGTTCCAGGATTGGAATCTTTACCATTTTTTGAAACATAGTAATCTTTGGCTTTTGTCTGCTGACTTACAAATAAGAAAATTAAAACAAAAATGTATGAAAGTTTTTTCATAATGTATATAGGGGGATAAAAAACCTTACTACATAATCAGACTATGTAGTAAGGTCATATAGATTATATTTTACCAGAAATCGTAAATCTCCTGATTTGCTCTATTTCTGTGGAAGTTTGGTTTTCTTCCATCAATATCCTGTACGTTGTACTTCATGTATTTAGCAGGGTAAGTAGCTTCTCTCAATCCGATTTGAGACATGTCAATTTGCTTGAAACCTAATTTCAAAGCAGGTGAATCAGCTTTCAATTTGAAGTTTTGATTCGCAATATCTTCAAACATTGGATCTGCAATGATGGAATTTTTATCAATTCCTGTTTCACGTTTAGCAGCCACATATTTCTCAGCTTTCTTTACGTTTTTGGCACAGTAAAAAGTATTGTTGTCTATATTACAATCTTCAGGCTTAGAAATCCCTTCAGAAGCTCTGTAGGAAATATTGTAATATTTGATTGCTTTTTCAGATTCATAGAAAATATTGTTTTGAATCGAAGAACCATAATCTGCTTCTTCATCAGGATACGATGCAAAACGAATCGACTCTCTTGAACTACAATCAACAATAATATTGTTATTGATATGGTTGAAACCTTTGTGTACAATAGCAGCTACATTTGCCATATAGATAATATTGTTTTCAAAAGTAGTTCCGCGTTGCCAATCGTCTGTTCGCATAACACCTGAAGCGTGAGATGTAATGTGGTGTGCAAAGTTATTGCGCATCACATTTCCTTCTCCTGCACCAGATACATTTAACGACGAACCATCAGCTAATTCTTCCAAAGCTCTATATACTTCATTGAACTCTACTATGTTGTTTTTAGCGTGTAAAAATGGTGTGTATTTTTGCCAAAAAGTACCTTCTTTAGCAATTGCTTTGTCGATTTCATTCCAACGAATCGTCTTAGAAGCTTCGTCAAAATCGATGTTTCTTTTCTGTAAAATTGGTACACGAATTCCACAGATACCAACTGCTTTTCTCGGAACGTGGTGGATCAAGTTGTTTGCAATATGATTGCTACCACTTTGCCATGCAAATACTCCTGCTCCCATTTTCATCACACGACCAACATGGTGTATGATATTGTTCTCTATACGGTTGTTTTTGTTTACATCTTTGGTACCAGGACCGTAACCGCACAATAAAATCCCCATATGACCAACAAAATCAATCATATTGTCATGAATATAGATGTTTTGAGAGTGTAAGTCCAAACGCATGGCAGAGCCACCACTATTTGTAAAGCGACATTCTGAAACCTCAATGTTTTCAGCTCCTCTAAAACGCAGCATTGCATTAGCTCTGTCAAACTTGTCCCAATCGTGTTGGATTCCCCAACCTTTGTGACCTTTCCACCAAGTATCACGCTCACCATGCATAAATGTCAAACCTTTGAAAGCAATGTGTTGTGTTGGAATATCTACGGGACCATCATAGTCAACTTTCCCTTCAACTTTAAAGTACTCTTTTAATGTTGGGATTACCAAATTCTCAGAAGGAGCTCCTTTTTTTGGCCAATAATAAATCTTCCCTTCCTGCGTGTTTACAACCCAGTGTCCAGGAGTATCCAAGTGATCAATTACATTTTCAACCCATGGCTTGGTATGAGATTTCTTTGCGGCTGGAGGTGCATTAGCCTCCAACACGGTCCAAGCAATACCTGCTTCCTCATCAACAGATTCCAATTGCATTAAGTTCATTGTCCATGGTACTGGAGCGAATCCTACTTCGATATCTTCTAAGTTTTTCCAGTTTTTCAAAACACCACCTTCGAATTCTAATTTACGTAAAAGGTAGCGGTCCTTGTCATGCAATACATTCATACTTTTGGCTCCGACATATTTGATGTCTTTAAAAGTAAAACCTTCTTTGTGAGTTGTAGGAATTCGAGTCTCACCATCAAACATCGTGTAAAACCTTCCCAAACCTTCAGGTATATTGGTAACATACACATTCCCTTTGGCTACCTCAGGCAAGCTCTCTGGAAACTCTTCCAATTTAGACCATCCTTTTACAGGTACTCCAGAAGAAATGATAGGAGTTTCATCACCGTAAGCTTCGTATGAAACCTGAGCTCCTTCTGCACCTGAATCCTCTAGTCCAAATACTATTGTTTCTGTCAAAGTGTGCGTACCTCCTCTTAGAAATACTTTGACTCCTTGAGCCTTGTCAGCTGAAGACAAAGCACGCACTACCGCTTTGGCTTTTGCTATAGAAGCAAATGGAGCTTCTATAGTACCAGCATTGGCATCACTACCGTCAGGAGAAACATAATACGCAGGTGCTTCCTTTTTTTCACAAGCAAAAAGAACAACTGCACATAAAATTATTAAAATTCTTTTCATCGTTTATTTATTTAATGTTGGGTCAAGTTTGATAAAGTCTTTTGGATAGTCCTTTTTGACACCATAACTATCTATAGATACGTCAAAAGGAACAAAACCTGTCGCTTTTATTAATTTTTTATTTGTGATTCTGTAATCAAATTTATCTAAATTCTTGAATTTAGGATCCATTACAACACCATGTGCTTCAATACCATTCTTGCGCTTAACTTCGATATCCTTTTTAGCTCCAGGCCAAAAATATGCGTTGTAATCCATATTGTATTCATATGGCATTGGCTTTGTACCTGCTACATGCACAAACATTTTTCCCCATTTGAAAATCGTATTTGGCACAAATTTTTCGTCAGTACTGTATATGATGTTTCTTCTAATATCAGATTCAGGTATAAAATATTGCTGTGGATAAGCTCTAAAGTGAATTCCTCTTGCACAATCAATAATAATGTTATTTTCAAAAGTATTAATTCCTTTATGTATAAACGCTGAATTTCCAGATTTGTGAACAATGTTATTGGTCAATGTTGTTCCTTCTTGCCAATCATCAGTTCTAAACCCAACATGAGGGACATCGTAAATATAGTTATGACGAATCATGTTTCCAGTACCAGCACCAGAAATATTGATACTTGAACCGTCATTCAATTTCAACAAAGTACGTTCCGCTCTATTGTTTTCAACAAAATTATTTCTAGCATGCAAGAAAGGCGCATACCTTCTTTGAGGTGTCAAAGAGCTGTCTACTACTTTTTCAATTTCAGACCAACGAATGGTTTTAGACGCTTCATCAAAATTATCGTCTGGTTTCATCAAAATTTGACAACGCACACCACACAAACCAATCGCTTTTCTTGGTACATCGTGTACATAGTTGTTTCTTATTTTGTTTTCTCCACTTTGCCAAGCAAAAATACCGTGTCCATGCCATACAATCTGTCCACAGTGGTGTACTATGTTATTTTGAATGGTATTGTTTTTATTGACATCTTTTGTACCAGGTCCGTATCCTACCAAAAGAATCCCCATATGTCCAACGTAGTCAATATAGTTCTTTTCAACTACGATGTTTTGCGCATGTAAATCCAAACGCATTCCTGAACCTCCACTGTTTGTAAAACGGCTCTCAGTAACACTACAATTTTCAGCACCTCTGAAACGCAACAAAGCATTTCCATAGTCAAAAGTATCCCAATCGTGTTGTATCCCCCAACCTTTTCGGTTTTTAAACCAAACTGTACGATCACCATGCGTAAAAGTCAACCCTTTAAAATGGATGTTTTTAGCAGGAATATCTTTTGCTAAATCGTATTGAATTTTACCCTCAACTTTGACAAGTTCCATCAATTTTGGAGCTAAAATATTATCAGAAGGCTTTCCCTCTTTAGGCCAGTAATAAATTTTTCTCGTTTTGGTATTTACACACCACTCACCTGGTTCGTCTAGGTAATCAATTACATTTTCAACCCAAGCAACAGAATATTTCTTATTTGTGAAAGGCATTGCATTGGCCTCAAAAGCCAAATACCCAATTTTATTTTCAACATCTACAGACTCCAATTGGATGATATTTAAATTCCATGGAACTGGATTGAAAACTACTTCAACGTCAGATAAGTTTGACCAATCTTTTATTTCATCATTTGCAAATGGAACCATCCTTAAATGAATTCTATCTTTATTGTAATATGTATTTTGACTATCCGCTCTTCGAATTTTTTTGTTAACAGGCATCCTAAACTCATCACTTTTTGCACGAGTCAAACGCTTGTCTCCATCAAAAAGAGTCCTAAAAGTTGTAAGATTTGCAGGCATATCTGCAACATACACTTTCCCTTTTGACACAGCTGGCATACCATCAACAGCACCTGCCAACTGCCAACCAGTAACCGCTTGACCTGAACTCAATACTGGTTTTTCATTCTTATAGGCTTGATACGTTACTTTGAACCCATCAGCCGGGCTGTCTTGCAACCCAAAAACAACGGTTTTATCCAAAGTATAAACACCACCCATTAAATTGACAACAACATCCTCAGTCAATCCTTTTTTTATTTCTTTTTGCACAAGAAGTCTAGCCTTTTCAAGAGTTCTAACCGGTGCACTTTTAGATCCGTTATTTGAGTCATTTCCTTTAGGAGAAACAAATATATCTTTTGCATAACCAATTTGTAATGCAAAAAGAATAAAACAGAAACTATAAAAATTAATCTTGTTCATTCGATTTTATTTAGTTGATTTAATATTGTAAAATTAACATAACAGCTCCTCTGTCACAATTCCAAATGTTTCAAAAACTAGCACTATTGTAACCGACACATTTAGCAAACACACATGATACAATATTCCTTTGACATTGGTTGTTTACAATAAAAAAAAAGCGTCTAATTGCACAAATTAGAACATACATGTAACAATACTACTACTTATTGTTGAGATTAGTCGACACAAAAAATAGCTGCTATTTAATTTTACAACCAAACTAAAAAACAATCAAAATTTAAAAACATGAAAAAAATTACACTCATCCTTATCTTAATTTTAGTTACATTTTATCAAGCTAACGCCCAAAAAATTGGAGGCATACAGTTTAAAACTCATGAAACATCACCAACAACAGACTGTTTTAATGACTTAATCACTGCTACAAAAACTTTTGGAAAAAACACAGATGGATCTGATGATGAAACCACAGCTACAGTAGAAATTGACAATTCATTAACACCAAATGACACCTCTAAACATATTGTAATGAGAGTAGCATCAGATGCTGTTTTTGCAGAAATCCTGAACGACGACGGTCAACCACATAGCATCGATGAATTTTTAGTTGTGGATTCAATAGACGATGACTTAAGTATCTCTAAATTAGCAAAAGGTAAAACTGGAAACAAAATTTTTACTTTTGGGGACATTTGCACATCGGCTGCCGGAAATAAAGTATTGTATTTTATTGTTGATATAGAAAACGGATTTTCATCTACCGGAACCAAAACTGCAGACGTTACATTAAAGTTAAAAACAGGTGAATTAAAATTAAAAATAAACATAAATACAACTGCAGCTACAGCTTCATTTTTTAGCACAGACAATAACCTCATATCCTACAGCCCAAATCCAGCTGGTGATCTATTGAAAGTTAGCTCTACCAAAACTATTGATCAGTTAAGCCTTTTAGACATGACTGGAAAAATAGTAAGTAATAAAAACACCAACTCAAAAGTTACTACAATAAATACTAGCAACTTAATAAGTGGTATCTACATACTAAAAGCTACAATAAATGGAAAAGTAATCACCAAAAAAATTGTCAAAAACTAACTTCTTCAAACTACAACTATCTTAAACCAAGAAAGCCTCAATAGTATTGAGGCTTTTTTGTTATGTAAAAATGTGATAGAATAATGCTAGTCTATAAATATACATAAACAATTTACGAAATAAAAATAACAAACATTGTTATCTAGGATCGATTCCAATGAAATACCTATTGCTACTTTTAATCCTCAATTTAAATTAATCAAAAAAACTATCATGAAAAAAAACTACATTATTATTTTTATTTTTAACGGT
>JBMZVD010000066.1:0-12540 GCA_049625305.1 Flavicella sp. | reverse complement strand
GGAGGCTAAAATCTTAATGACTTTGACCACTCCCAATTGTTCCAGGTTTTGGAGGTTTTGTTTCCAATACAATTGCCTCGGTTCATGATAAGACAACAGACACATTTTCTCCCCCGTCCAAAAAAATTGCATTCAATAGCAATTTGAAAAATAGTGACGGTTTGTTAGCAAACTATATAACTACTTGTGAAAGTATTTCTTTTGAAACTGCAAATGCCAGAATTCAGTCTGAAGTAGCGACTTGGAAAAAAACTTTGACAAAAGACGCTATTCTTTTGGAAAATATTGGGAGTCTTTCCCAAAATAAAGAAGGCAAAGTTATTTTTATTCCAAGTGAAAACAAAAACTTTTTAACGGATTCTTATGGATTAGATAGTACACAGAGTTCGATTATTTCAAGAGATACTAACGTAAGAAAAGAAATTCCAATTCACACTATTGCTACTTCAAAAAATAGAAATTCCTACTTTAGATATGCGGCAGCTGCTGCCGTGTTGATTAGTGTTGGATCATTGGGTTGGAATGCATACAATCAAAACAGAGTAGAGAAACTGCAACAAATACAGCAGGACAACATACTTGAAAAAATTCAAGAAGCTACGTTTACTATTGAAAACCCATTACCTACCATAGAACTGGAAGTTTTAAAAACAGAGTTACCTAAAAAATATCATTTGATTGCAGGTGCCTTTGAAAACAATGCAAATGCACTGAAAAAAGTAGCTCAATTGAAAGAACTTGGTTTCAATGCTGAAATCTTAGGTGTTAACAAGTGGGGACTGACACAAGTGACTTTTGAAAGCTATTCTACTAGCGAAGAAGCCAGAACGAATTTGAAAGAAATCAAGAAAACTATTGACAAGGAAGCTTGGTTATTTATCCAATAAATTAGTTGGTCTTACTTTTTAACAAGCTTTAAAAAAATCAGTAAGAGCCTTTAAATATTCTGATTTGTTCTCTATATGCGACATGTGTCCTTCCGACAGGCGTACCACAGTTACATTGGTGTTTTCCACTTGATCTAATAAATCGTGTAATTTTAATACCGGATCTTTTTCACCGATAATCATCAATTTCGGATATGGCCCAAAATGCAACAATACTTCACGATCTTGACGTATTTTCATGCCTTCCAATGCAGCTACTATTCCTTGTTTTGAAGTTTGAAGTGCTACTTTTTTAACTTCGCTAATAGCTTCTCTAAACAGCTTTCTATTTTTAGGACGAAACAACATAGGTATGGAATTTCTCACAAAAGATTTGTGGTTTTCTTTAACAACAGCAATCGCCCTATCACGCTGTACCTTTTTAGATTCACTATCGGCCCTTGAGGTTGAATTCATCAAACACAAACCTTTGATATTTTCTGGATATAATTCTGCAAAAGCGAGTGCTACATAACCCCCCATTGAATGTCCAACAAAAATAGATTTTCGAATCTTTAAATGACTTAATATGGCATTTACACCCTCTGCCATTTGCACCATGGTATGAATATATCCATAGTTCTCAGTAGCACCATGCCCTAGTAAATCAATACAAACCACCCTGTATCTTTTCGAAAAGGTTTCAACTGTTGTATTCCACATGGTGAGATTTTCTAAAAACCCATGAAGTAATACAACAGCAGTGCCTGTTCCTCTATCAGTGTAGTGAATTTGTGAGTTTTTGTACGTTAAAAAAGAACTCATGAAGACTTGTCTATAGGTAGCTTAAAATCTATTATTTCTTTGCTCCAAGTTCAACCGCCCTATTCACACAAACTTGAATCCCATTTTGCAATTCTTTAGAAACCTCTTTAGACTCAAAATAATTTAAACCAGCTATCGTAGCTCCACCTTTGGAGGAAACTCTGTCCATCCATTCTGTTAGAGAAATATCATTCTGCTCATACAATTTTACAGATCCCTCTAAAGTTTTTATCACCAATTTTTTTGCCTCATCACTAGAAAAACCAAATTGTTGAGCTGCTTTTTCCATGGCCTCCATCACATAAAAAACAAAACCCGGTCCAGAACCTGAAATCCCGACAGACTTGTCTAATTGAGACTCACTAGGAACTGCAACAACCTCTCCTGTTGATTTTAAAATGGCAGCGATAAACTCCAACTCCTCTTCGGACACTTGAGGATCTGCCACGTAGGTTGTCATTCCTAATTTTACCTGTGCGGGAAGATTTGGCATCGCACGTACAACTTTTGGTAACCCCAAGCCTTCTTGCATACTTTCAATCGTAATTCCTGCCATGATTGATACCACTAACTGAGAAGGATTTAACAAATGTTTTACCTGCTCAAAAACTGAGTGTGCTACTTGTGGTTTTATAGCTAAAAACACAACATCCGCAGATTTAATGACACTGTAATCTGATGAAGCAGGAATGGTTTGTAAAGCATTAATTTCTTCGATTTTCTCTTGAGAGTTTTCGATGATTTCAATCTGAGCATCTAAGTCTGAATTGTATATAGAAGCAGCATAAGTAAACCCCATATTACCCCCTCCAATAACGGCTATTTTTTTCATTTCTATGTTTTTTAAATGATATACAAGCGAATAATCGCACTTGTAAATTTATTTGTTCATTAAAGATTCTATCTCATCCGATTCAATTGGGATGTTTTTCATTAGATTTAAAGGAGCTCCCGTTTCTTGAATTACCACATCGTCTTCCAAGCGAATTCCAAACCCTTCTTCTGGGATATAAATTCCTGGTTCAACTGTGAACACCATGTTTTTTTCCATAGGCGTCAGCAATTCTCCATAATCATGAGTATCCAAACCAATGTGATGAGATGTCCCATGCATAAAATACTTTTTATAGGCCGGCCATTCTGGATCTTGGCTTTGTACTGCTGCCTTGTCTAGTAATTTTAAACCTAGTAATTCAGAAGTCATGATTTTACCAACTTCTTTGTGATATTCTTCCCAATACGTACCAGGCACTAACATTTTTGTCGCTTCATTTTTGACACGATTAACAGCATTGTACACTTCCTTTTGCCTTGGACTAAAAACCCCTGAAGCTGGAATAGTACGTGTCAAATCACTTGAATAATTAGCATATTCTGCAGCCACATCCATCAAAATCAAATCCCCTGCTTTGCATTGTTTGTTGTTTTCTACATAGTGCAATACATTAGCATTGTTACCACTTGCAATAATTGGAGTGTATGCAAACTTTTTAGATCGGTTGCGAATGAACTCATGTAACAACTCAGCTTCTATCTCATATTCCCATACACCAGGTTTGACAAAATCCAATACACGACGGAATCCTTTTTCAGTGATATCGCAAGCTTTTTGAATCAATGCGATTTCAATTGGATCTTTGACACCTCTTAGTTTTTGTAAAATAGGATTGCTCTTCGCTACAGCATGGGCTGGAAACTTTTCTTTAAGCATTTTTGTAAAACGATCTTCACGCGTTTGCGTTTCAACATTGGCTCTGTAATGTTCGTTTGTATTGATATACATTGTATCGCACTGAGTCATAACCTCTGCTAATACTTTGGGTAAATCCTGCAACCAATAAATCGTTTTTATCCCCGAAGTTTCTGTTGCTTTTTCTTTGGTGAGTTTGGCACCTTCCCATATCGCAATGTGTTCATTTGTCTCTCGGATAAACAAAATTTCTCTGTGCTTCTCTTTGGGACAGTCAGGAAACAAAAACAAAACACTTTCTTCTTGATCAATACCTGACAAATAAAAGATATCTCGGTGTTGTTCAAATGGTAAGGTACTGTCTGCACTGACAGGATAAATATCGTTAGAGTTGAAAAAAGCAATGGAGTTGGAACGCATACTTAATCCAAAATTAGCTCTGTTTCTCACAAACAGTTGACTATCAATCATATCGTATTTCATACTTTTCGAATATCTTTAAAAAGTTCGTAAACATTGTAAAATGTGCACAAAGCACACAGACAAAGATAGTTTTTTAAAACCTAATTAGATTTGTCCTTAAAAAAAATAACCCTATGAATTACACTTTAGAGCAAAGCACAAAATCTTACTTCTTGAAATTGAAAACGTTTAAGATAAACCGAAAAATAAATTACTTCACAACTAAACTATTAGCTGTAATTACTCTTTTTCAATTTTGTGCTTGTGGTAGTTATCATCAAAAATTAAGTAAAGTATCTGTACATGAAAAAAAATGGGCACTATTACATCCTTTTCAAATAAAGAGAGCCATTCGCTTGTCAAAACAAGCCCAAAGAGTAGCGGACTCGATCAAAAAAACCAATGCATTGGATAAAGATGCTAATGGAGGACAAGTAGATGCTTTTAGACATGCTTTTTGGATGAGTACACTCTCGCAAGGTATCGGCTATAGGTCTGCTAGAAGTCTAGGAAAAGCGCATGAAAAAACTAACTACGAACAATTTAAAAAAGGAGAAAACGAGGATGGTGGACTCCCAGATGCAGCAGCCACTGAAATGGATTTGTACAATAATGAATTTGGAATTTCTCTTTACAAAGAAAATAAAAAGGCTAACAAAGAAACGTATATAGCACTCATTCTTCAAGCCATCCATGATGGAAAGCTTCGGATATTACAAAAAGATAAAGAAGGAAGTTACTTGGATTGTGAAGGAAAAAAGTTGGCTCTAAAACACAAGGTGAAAAAATGGGAAAACAATAAATGTTTGGTACCCTCAAAAAAATAAAAAAGAAGGATTTCTTGTAAAATGACATTCTAAAAGACCAATTTACAGATTATTTTTTTGAATAATCCTCATTTTTAAATAGCTATTTAGACTCAGTCTGTACAAGATAGAAAAATCATTGTCAATTTGTTAATTTTTGTGAGAAATTCATTTTAGAATATACAAACAAATTCACTAGAAATTATGATTTAAATAAAAAGACTCGATTACAGTCATTTGACCCTATAAAAAAGATATGCACATGCCATAAAAAAAAAAACGTGCCGTATCTTTGTAAAAACACACAAAACTAAATTTAAATGAGCGGATTTTTATCTTCATCAATTGCAAGAAAGGTGTCTATGGCCCTGTCGGCCTTCTTTCTAATGTTTTTCTTGTTACAACATGTTGCAATTAACATTACATCAGTATTCAGTGCTGATTTATTTAACGAAATCTCCCATTTTATGGGAACCAATCCAGTGGTTCAATTTGCTTTGCAACCCGTACTTATCTTCGGTGTTGTATTCCACTTCGTGATGGGATTTGTCTTGGAAATTAAAAATAGAAAAGCTACCGGAATCAAATATGCTGTTGACAATGGAAGTGCAAATTCTTCTTGGTTCTCAAGAAACATGATTTACAGTGGTATGGCTATTTTAGCTTTTATCGTATTGCACTTTATCGATTTTTGGTTTCCTGAACTGAACACAAAATATATTCAAGGAGATTGGTCAGGTATGCACAATAGTGAATTTCGTTACTTTACAGAATTGCAACACAAATTTGAAAATCCTGCAAGAGTGGTTGCTTATGTTATAGCATTCTTCTTTTTATCCTTACACTTATTACATGGATTCAACTCTGCTTTCCAGTCAGTAGGAGCCAACAATAAGTACACTAACGGATTGAAAACATTCGGGAAATTGTATGCAATCCTTATTCCTCTTGGATTCGTAGTAGTTGCAATATTTCACCACTTAAACCATTAATACTAGAGACTTATGGCTGTATTAGACGCAAAAATTCCAAAAGGTCCAATCAAAGATAAATGGACTACATATAAAGATAAAATTGACTTGGTAAACCCTGCCAACAAACGTAACATAGACGTTATTGTTGTAGGTACAGGACTAGCTGGAGGTTCGGCTTGTGCAACCCTAGCTGAATTAGGATACAATGTAAAAGCTTTTGCTTACCAAGATTCACCTCGTAGAGCACACTCAATTGCTGCCCAGGGTGGAATCAACGCCGCAAAAAACTACCAAGGAGATGGTGACTCAACCTACCGATTGTTCTACGACACTGTTAAAGGAGGAGATTACCGAGCACGTGAGGCCAATGTACATCGTCTGGCAGAAGTTTCTGCAAACATCATTGACCAATGTGTTGCTCAGGGAGTTCCATTTGCACGTGATTATGGTGGATTGTTGGACAACCGTTCTTTTGGTGGAGTTCTCGTATCGAGAACATTCTATGCTAAAGGACAAACTGGACAACAATTATTGTTAGGAGCATATTCTGCAATGAACCGTCAGATTGCTCGTGGTAAAATTGAGATGCACAACCGTCACGAAATGTTAGACGTAGTTCTAGTAGATGGAAAAGCTAGAGGAATCATAGCTAGAAACTTATTGACAGGTGAAATCCAAAGACATTCTGCTCATGCTGTTGTAATCGCAACCGGAGGGTATGGAAATGTGTACTTCCTCTCTACGAATGCAATGGGTTCTAACGCAACTGCCGCATGGAAAATTCACAAAAAAGGAGCCTTTTTCGCAAACCCTTGCTACACACAAATTCACCCTACTTGTATTCCGAGATCAGGTGATTACCAATCGAAACTGACCTTGATGTCGGAGTCGTTGCGTAATGACGGACGTATTTGGGTTCCAGCTAAATTAGAAGATGCTAAAGCGATTCAAGAAGGTAAAAAAGTAGGTACAGATATTCCTGAGGAAGATCGTGATTACTACTTGGAAAGAAGGTATCCTGCCTTTGGAAACTTAGTGCCGCGTGATGTAGCATCGAGAGCAGCCAAAGAACGTTGTGATGCTGGATATGGAGTAAACGCTACTGGAGAAGCAGTGTACTTAGACTTTGCCTCTGCCATCACTCGTTATGGTGAAGAGCAAGCAAAAATCAAAGGTATCGAAAATCCTTCTGACGAAACAATATACGATTTAGGAGCTGCCATCGTAAAAGCAAAATATGGAAACTTATTCCAAATGTACGACAAGATTATGGATGAAGATCCATACAAAATGCCAATGAAAATATATCCTGCAACTCATTATACTATGGGGGGCGTATGGGTAGATTACAACCTGATGACAACAGTAGATGGACTGTACTGTATCGGAGAGGCGAACTTCTCAGAGCACGGTGCTAACAGACTTGGAGCTTCTGCATTGATGCAAGGATTGGCAGATGGATATTTTGTCTTGCCTTACACGATTGGAGGTTACTTGTCTAAAGAAATTAGAACAGGAAAAATTTCTACAGACACACCAGAGTTCGAACAAGCAGAAAATGATGTAAAAGAACGTTTGAATTTCTTTATCAATAACAATGGAACCAACTCTGTTGATTATTACCATAAAAAGCTTGGTAAAATAATGTGGGATAAAGTTGGGATGTCTAGAAACGAAACAGGTTTGAAAGAAGCCATGGCTGAAATCAAAGCTTTGCGTGAGGATTTTTACAAAAATGTAAAAGTACCAGGTGATTTGAACGAAATTAACCCTGAATTAGAAAAAGCAGGTAGAGTTGCAGATTTCTTAGAATTGGGAGAATTGTTTGCTAAGGATGCCTTGGACCGTAACGAATCTTGTGGTGGACACTTTAGAGAAGAGTCTGTTGAACTAGACGGTGAGCAAAAGGGAGAAGCAAAACGTAAAGACGATGAATACGCATATGTTGCTGCATGGGAATACAAAGGAGAACCTGCAGATGCTGTATTACACAAAGAACAATTAGAATTTAACGATATTGAACTGAAACAACGTTCCTACAAATAAGAAGACATTATGAATTTAACTTTAAAAATTTGGAGACAAAAAAATGCTGCTGAAAAAGGGCGTTTTGTAGACTATCAAGTAACAGATATTTCAGAACACATGTCATTTTTAGAGATGATGGATGTGTTGAACGAACAAATCATTAGTAAAGGAGACGAACCTGTAGCATTTGATCACGATTGTCGTGAGGGAATCTGTGGAATGTGCTCCATGTATATCAATGGAGAAGCACACGGACCTGACAGAGGTGTTACTACTTGTCAATTACACATGCGTTCTTTTAAAGACGGAGATACGATTCACATCGAGCCATTTAGAGCAGCTGCATTCCCAGTCATCAAAGATTTGGTTGTGAATAGAAGTGCATTTGACCGTATCCAACAATCTGGAGCGTATATCTCTGTAAATACATCAGGAAACACTCAAGACGCCAATGCCATTCCAATTGCAAAAGAAGCAGCGGATGAGGCGATGGATGCAGCGACTTGTATCGGTTGTGGTGCTTGTGTAGCCACTTGTAAAAACTCTTCTGCTATGTTGTTCGTAGGAGCAAAAGTATCACAATACGCTTTGTTACCTCAAGGGCAAGTTGAAGCTGCTGATCGTGTATTGAACATGGTAAAACAAATGGATGAAGAAGGATTTGGTAACTGTACCAACACTGGAGCTTGTGAAGTAGAATGTCCTAAAGGTATCTCTTTGGAAAACATTGCGCGTATGAACCGTGAGTTCATCAAAGCTTCGTTGTAAGTCCAATCTTATACAAATTTAGAAACCCTCATTGCAATCTTGCTTTGAGGGTTTTTTGCTGTATTAAAGTCTTGCCAAAATTTATGCGTCTAAATTGAAAAAAAACTTAAAAAGTGTAATTTTGTATCCCTTTTAAAAAATTAAGAATGCAAGCAGTAGATTTTATAAAAACCAAAACTGACCTTCGAGATATCAGTATCCTCAATACGTTACAATTGTTAAACGAAGATTGTACTGTTCCATTTATTTCTAGGTATAGAAAAGAAAAAACTGGGAACTTAAACGAAGTACAAGTCGCTGCCATCCAAAATTTCAAACGTGAATTTGAAGAGTTAGAAAAACGAAAAAAGAGTATCTTAAAAAACATCGATGATCTAGGAAAACTGGAAGATTCTCTGAAAATGAAAATCGTCAATGCTGACAATTTAATCTCCTTAGAGGATTTGTACTTACCTTTTAAAAAGAAACGCAAAACCAAAGCCGATACTGCTCGTGAAAACGGTTTGGAAGGACTGGCTAAAATGATATTTTCACAAAATGTGCGTGACCTAGCGGCAACCTCTCAAAGGTTTGTAAAAGGACCTATTGAAGATTCAGAATCCGCATTAGAAGGGGCTCGTTTTATTATTGCAGAATGGATCAATGAACGTATCGATCTCAGAAACACTATTCGAGGAATCTATCAAAGGGAAGCTACTGTAAGTGCTAAAGAGATCAAATCAAGAAAAGAAGCTTCAGAAGTAGACCTTGAAAAGGCTCAAAAATACCGAGATTATTTTGACTGGTCTGAATCTTTACGCAAGTGTCCATCACATCGTTTATTGGCCTTATTACGTGCAGAAAATGAAGGAGTACTTCGTCTTAAGATAAGCGTGAATCACGAACGTGTTTTGAATCTCATCGAAAACCGTATCATACGCTCACAAAATGATTGCAAAGAGCAATTGGAAATAGCCATTACAGATAGCTACAAAAGACTGATAGCCCCATCAATATCCAATGAAGTATTGGCAAAAGCAAAAGAAGATGCCGATACGAATGCCATAGAAGTATTTGCTAAAAACTTACGACAGTTACTCTTGCAAGCTCCTTTGGGTGAAAAAGCAATTTTGGCACTAGACCCAGGGTTTAGAACTGGTTGTAAATTGGTTTGTCTGGACAAGAATGGAAAACTGAAACACAACGAAACCCTCTTTTTACACAAAGAAAGAGAAGCGATCGGTAAATTGAGTACACTAGTGCAGGCCTATGATATTGAAGCTATTGCTATTGGTGACGGAACGGCTTCAAGAGAAACTGAAGCACTTGTCAAAAAAGTTCAATTCAATAAAAAAGTACCTGTTTTTGTCGTAAACGAGGCTGGAGCCTCTATCTACTCTGCTTCCAAAATAGCTAGGGATGAATTTCCTAATTACGATGTGACGGTTCGAGGTTCGGTATCAATAGGAAGACGCCTGTCAGATCCGTTGGCAGAATTGGTAAAAATTGAAGCCAAATCTATCGGTGTTGGACAATACCAACACGACGTTGATCAAAACAAGTTGCAACAACGACTGGACAGTGTGGTAGAAAGCTGTGTAAACAGTGTTGGTGTCAACCTCAATACAGCAAGTGCATCGCTCTTGCAGTACGTATCTGGTATTGGTCCGAAACTTGCTGAAAACATTGTAAACTACCGTAATGAGAACGGAAGCTTTCAAAAGCGAATTGAATTGAAAAAAGTAGCGCGTTTGGGAGGAAAATCCTACGAACAATCTGTTGCCTTTCTAAGAATTCCAAATGCAATCAACCCATTAGATAACTCTGCGGTGCATCCTGAAAGTTATGATACCGTCAAAAAGATGGCAAAAGACTCTGGAAAAAACACGGAAGATCTTATCGGAAACGATACTATTCTAGACGCTTTAGACCTTGAAAAATATACAGACGATAGTGTTGGACTTCCAACGTTAAAAGACATCGTTAAAGAGCTTAAAAAACCAGGATTAGACCCCCGTAAAAAACGAAAGCAGTTTGCATTTGCAGCACATGTCAAAAACATTACAGACCTCAATGTTGGCGACGTATTACCTGGTATAGTAAACAACGTTACCAACTTTGGCTGCTTTGTCAATATTGGAATCAAAGAAAGTGGTTTGGTACATATTTCAAAACTCAGCAAAGGCTTTGTGAATAATGTTAGTGAACATGTGAGTTTACAACAAGAAGTACGTGTTCGAGTAGAGGAAGTTGACTTACAACGCAAACGTATCCAGTTATCTATGAATTTTGAATAAAAAATATTTCAAATTTTATTTTTACGTGAATATTTAAAAAAGAACTCTCTGATTATAGCTGCTACCCTATTTGCTGAGGATTGCATTTGCGTCTACAACGGAACCATCCGCCTTCAAAAATTTTCGTTGATCAAAAACCAAACTATCTGACAATAAATCCATTTTTTCATTGTGTAATTTGGTTTGGAATCCCCCAAGACTCGATAGGGAATGAAAAATAATATCTGTGGACAATTTTCGATTTTTATGTTTCCTGATTTTTTCAACTGTATTTGAATTAAAATTATCCGAATGCCATATAAAAAAAGGAATTTCTAGTTCGTATTTACTTGGATTTGCCAAACCGTGTAAAAAGAGATTGCGCGCATCATCGTATAAGTTTTCACCATGGTCTGATGCATACATCATCAGTGATGGATTGGTATGATTTTTTAGCTTTTGTATGATTTCAGAAAGAAAATAATCCGTCAACAAAAGAGTATTGTCATATGAATTTACAAACTTTTCTTTGTGATGTAGCCCCTTTTCTAAAACGCCCATGGAACCATCTAATTCGGGTTTAAAAACAGAAAATTGGGAAGGATATCTTAAGTTATAGCGATAATGACTTCCAATTGTATGAATAATGATAAATTTCTTTTCTTCGCTTTTCTCGCTTAAAATCTGCTCTAAATGAGGTAACATTGATAAGTCGTTGTTGTAAGTATCCAATGATTTTGAAATATCTAAAAAGTAATCCGCATTTTGAGAATAAAATTTGAAGGGAGAATTTAAATAATAATCTTGATTCGTAATCCAATAGGTCTTGTATCCACTTTGCTGGAAAGCTTCACAAATCCCTGATTCTGTATAAGCTGTTGAATAATTTTCACATGATGTACTAGACATATTTAAAACAAAACTAGAATACGTGTAGTTTGCACAAGTAGTTACTTCTGTAAAAGGAATCAAGTTTGTCTCAGATTTTAGCAAAGGGTTTGTATTGCGATTGTACCCGTACAATTCAAAATTTGCTTTACGTGCAGTTTCACCAATCACAAGCACAATTGTATTTTCATCCTTAGCAAAGGAAGTAACACCATAATCAAAATCGGTCATCTTACTTGTAAAGGAAAGTAAATCTTGGACTTGTCCATAAGTATCATACAGTTTGGAAAGAGAACCGTAAGGATACGTTTTATTAAGTTTGATAAAAAAATGATACTTAGCTCCATCAAAATTTATCGTATCCTTTGTGCTACTTGCAATTTTAAAGTCTCTTACAAACAGAGCAAAAACAAGCAAAAAGAAAAAGGCTCCTAAAACACGTCGAATTGTAGTCTGAAATTTGAAAGTGTAATTCAAATAATACAGAAGTAATAGATAAACTATAAGATAAATAACAATGCAAATACTTCCTAACAAATTACCGGTAAACAATTCTATAGCTTCGTTTATGTTAGTAGCATACACTGCGTAATAATGGCTTGAGGTAGAAGCAGATTTTGTGGTAGCAATTGTAAATAAATCAATCACCATAAGTGGAATGAATGGACTGTATAGAAGGAAAATAATCTTAGGTCTAAATATCAAGGTAGGAAGACAAATTAAAGCTAAGGTATACAATAAAAATACAGACTTCTTTAAAGGTGTGAAAAGTGCAGAATCAATACCTGTAGCTACAAAATAGAAATTAGGTAGCATCGTAAGTAGACACAGAACAAAAAAAATGGCATATTGATTTCTAGGAGTATGCATATTGTATGGTTATTGACTTCAAATATAAAACAAAAAAATCCCTTACTAAATCAATAGTAAGGGATTCTAAAAAAAGGCGGTGACATACTCTCCCACCATTGGCAGTAC
>JBMZVD010000065.1:0-12554 GCA_049625305.1 Flavicella sp. | reverse complement strand
ACTTTGCAATTGTAAATTTTAAATCAAAACCCCAACAAAAAAACCGCCAATTGGCGGTTTTTTTGGTTTTGTACTTTTACAAATATTTTAAAAACTTAGTATCTACATAAAATGTTCCAAATGGAACAACCGACAATAGGATGATTGTAAATAATTGTAACAAGGACCATTTCGCCTGTTTAGTGAATAAAAGCGCAAAGCATACATAGGCAACAAAGAGAATTCCGTGAAGCATTCCAACTATTTGGACCATTTTGGGCATTCCGAACATGTATTTTAAAGGCATGCCAATTCCTAGTAAAAGAAGTAATGATACGCCTTCTAAGAAGCTTATATATCGAAAAAGAGAGATTGTTTTCATTGTAAGTAATTAAGTTCCAAAGATACTAATTAGATAAAAATATTTGAAAATAATACCCAAACTTTTAAGCCGTTTTTATATGATTCATATTCCTATTCAATAATCTAAATATGGGTTGTTTTATAGTATGGTTTCCGTATATTTGCTGACTATTATAAGAAACACAAAGCACACATGAAAATATCATACAATTGGTTAAAACAATTTTTAAAAATTGATTGGGAAGCTGAGAAAACGGGTGAATTACTTACTGATTTAGGATTGGAAGTTGAAGGAATCGAATTGATTGAATCTGTCAAAGGGAGCTTGGCTGGAGTTGTAGTAGGTGAAGTTTTGACCTGCGAAAAACACCCCAATGCTGATAAATTAAAAGTGACAACCGTTGCTGTGGGTGAAGAGGAACCATTACAAATTGTATGTGGAGCTCCCAATGTAGCTGCCGGACAAAAAGTTCCTGTTGCAACTGTTGGTACTGTTTTGTACGATGACAAGGGTGAAGCTTTTAAGATTAAAAAAGGTAAAATCAGAGGTGAGCTTAGTTTAGGTATGATCTGTGCTGAAGACGAACTCGGATTAGGAACTTCTCATGATGGGATTCTAGTTTTAGATGATGCTGCAGTTCCCGGAACACCTGCTGCTGAACTTTTTGATATTGAAGTCGACCAAGTTTTTGAAATTGGATTGACTCCGAACCGTGCTGATGCGATGAGTCATTTTGGTACTGCTCGTGACTTAAGAGCAGGTTTGATGCAACAAGGTCAAAAATTAGAGTTGATTTCTCCATCGGTAAGTAATTTCCACGTGGACGAACGTATTTTGAAAATAGATATAGATGTAGCTGATAAAGAATTGGCTCCAAGGTATTGTGGAGTAACTATTGTAGACGTAAAAGTTGAGGAGTCTCCTAAATGGATACAAACAAAATTAAAAGCTTTGGGACTTACCCCTGTCAATAACATTGTAGACATTACAAATTATGTGTTGCATGAACTTGGGCAACCTCTGCATGCATTTGATGCTTTTAAAATTAGAGGTAATAAAGTCAATGTTCAAACTGTTGCATCGGGTACTAAATTTGTTACATTAGACGGTGTGGAACGAACTTTGGACGCGGAAGATTTAATGATTTGTGACGGTGAAGGTACTCCTATGTGTATAGCTGGAATTTTTGGAGGCGAAAAATCTGGCGTATCAGAACATACAACTTCTATTTTCTTAGAGTCTGCATATTTCAATCCAGTTTCAGTACGAAAAACAGCAAAAAGACATGCTCTAAACACGGACGCTTCATTTCGTTTTGAAAGAGGCATTGATCCTAACTTTACCAAATATGCTCTTAAAAGAGCTGCTTTATTGATTACGGAAATTGCGGGAGGAAAGATAGCCTCTGATATCGCAGATTTCTATCCTGAAAAAATTGTAGATTTTGAATTGGTATTGTCTTACGATAACGTAGCACGTTTGATTGGAGAAAAATTACCAAACGATACGATTAAAAATATTTTAGCTTCTTTGGAAATCAAAATCAATAGTGAAACTGAGGGAGGTTTAGGATTGATTGTGCCTTCTTACCGTGTAGATGTTCAGAGAGAGGCAGATGTTATAGAAGAAATTCTTCGTGTCTATGGGTATAACAATATTGAATTTTCTCATAAGTTGAATACCTCGATTGCGTTTTCTGACTACAATGGTGTTAAGGTTGAAAATATTTTTGCAAACCAGTTGAATGCACTTGGTTTTCACGAAATCATGTCAAATTCTCTAACAAAAGCGAGTTATATTGAGAATTCTGACAATTTAAATGCTGAAAATAATGTAGCAATGTTGAACCCTCTAAGTAGCGACTTAGCGGTTATGCGCCAGTCTATGTTATTTAGTGGTTTGGAATCTGTAGCTTATAATATCAATAGAAAAAATGCATCGTTACAGTTTTTCGAGTTTGGTAAAACCTATCACAAATTTGAGGACAATTACGAAGAGCAAAAACATGTAGCCCTTTTTGTTTCGGGTAATAAAGTACAAGACACTTGGTTGCGTTCCAATGAAACTGCTGGCTTTTTCTATGTAAAAGGTGTAGTGACTTCTCTATTAGAACGTTTGGGTGCCACAACACTAAAAACAACTCCAACGAAAAATGATGTTTTCTCTGAGGGTATTGCTCTAAGCTTGGGAAAAATCAAACTGGCAGACTTTGGTATTGTTAAAAAATCAATTCTAAAGAGTTTTGGTATCAAACAAGAAGTAATCTATGTAGATTTTAACTGGGACAACGTGTTAAAAATTTCATCTTCTAAAGGATTTAAAGTAAAAGCATTGCCAAAATATCCTGAGGTAAAACGTGATTTGTCTTTGTTAGTAGACAAAGCAGTGTCTTTCAATGATATTTACAACACAGCATTCCAATCAGAGCGTAAACTACTAAAAGCTGTAGATTTATTTGATGTCTATGAAGGTGATAAACTACCTGAAAACAAAAAATCTTATGCTGTTAGTTTTACAATTCAAGATGATTCAAAAACTTTAAATGACAAGCAAATAGATAAAATTATGCAGAAGTTTCTTGCGACCTTTGAAAAAAATATCGGAGCTACTCTTCGTTAATAATTATAAACTTTAAACCTTTTGATACTTCTCAAAAGGTTTTTTTTTAACATAAACATCAATAGTTCAATTTTTTGACAAGTTGAAAATGATAACATTTTTTGTAGTTTTGTTCTGCGAAAATAAACACCTTTAACAGTCTATGTATACCAAAATTATTCGTCCCATACTATTTTTATTTGATCCTGAAAAAGTACACTATTTTACTTTTTATTTGATCAAAGTATTTTCAAAGATACCAGGTATTTCAATTTTAATTAGGGGAGTGTTTAAAGTAAATGACGATAGATTGAAAAGAGAATTGTTTGGTCTGACTTTTGAAAATCCTATAGGCTTGGCTGCAGGTTTTGATAAAAATGCAGTACTTTATAATGAATTGGCAGATTTCGGTTTTGGTTTTATTGAAATTGGAACTGTAACCCCTAAAGCACAACCTGGAAATCCAAAAAAACGATTGTTTCGTCTCAAAGACGATCAGGGAATTATCAATCGTATGGGGTTTAATAATGAAGGAATAGCACCTGCTATTGAAAATCTAAAAAAGAACAAAAGAAAAGTTATTATTGGAGGGAATATTGGTAAAAATACGGACATACCAAGCGAACAATATACAGAAGATTACTGTACTGTTTTTAAGGAATTGCATCCTTATGTAGATTATTTTGTGTTGAATGTAAGTTGTCCAAATGTAGGAAGTCATGCCAAGTTACAAGATAAAGACTACCTGTTAGAATTGATTGCTGCTGTTCAATCATTGAATAACGCTGAAGCTATACAACGTCCAATCTTGTTAAAAATAGCTCCAGACTTAAACAACCAACAACTGGATGAGATCATCGAATTGGTTGCAGAGACGAAGATCGATGGTGTCATTGCTTCCAATACATCGACAGACCGATCAGGATTAAAAGCTTCACAAGAGCAATTAGAAGCCATTGGAAATGGAGGTTTGAGTGGAAAACCTATCAAAGAAAAAAGTACACAAACCATTAAATACTTGGCAGAAGAATCTAACAAAGCATTTCCAATTATTGGAGTAGGAGGGATACATTCAGCAGAAGATGCCCTAGAAAAAATTGCAGCAGGAGCGGATTTGGTTCAATTGTACACAGGTTTTATTTACCAAGGTCCAAAACTTGTTAAAGATATCAACAAAGCGCTTTTAAAGTAATGGTTTGCACTTTAATTCTGATAGAATTGGTCTAAATATGAATCTGTAGTATTGTTTTTTATTCTTGTCTTTAATCATTAATTTTGAGTATAAGAAATTAGAATAATATGATACAAGAAATAGAATCACTTTTAAACGATCAAATCAAATACGAAGCAAGCGCATCTATGCATTATTTAGCAATGGCTTCATGGGCAGATAACAAAGGTTACAACGGTGTTGCTGATTTTTTTTATGCACAGTCTGAGGAAGAAAAAGCACACATGACAAAACTGGTTAAGTTTGTCAATGAAAGAGGAGGGAAAGTGATTATTCCTGCGCTGGACAAACCTTTGGATGAGTTTAACTCCTTAAATTCACTTTTTGAACACTTTTTGAAAAGCGAAATCTTTGTTACGGAACAAATTAATAAAATCATTTACGTTTGTTTAGAAAAGAAGGACTACAATGTGCACAATTTTATGCAATGGTATGTAACTGAACAATTGGAAGAAGAATCCACAGCACGTACTTTGCTTGATAAATTGAATATTATCGGGGATGATAAATCTGGACATTATTTGTTTGATAGAGACATTGCTTCAATTGCAGCGGCTACCGAGCAAGAATAAAACCATTCTAAATAGTATTTTTTTTTCTATATTTGCGCTTATTTAGAATAAATAAGAGCAAATATGAATACATTGTTGGTGACACCTTGTTTAGTGTCTGAAGGTGATTGTAGCACTTCTTGTGGAAAGAAGAAAAAATCAAAATGTTGTAAGAAATACAAGAAAAGTGGCAAAACAAACTGTAAGCGTTGCCCTAAAATTTAAAAGATACTCAAGTTTATTTTTTTTTAAAGATAGACTTGAGTATTTTTAGTTTTAGAATCATTTACTTTGAACAAACCAACTACTCCAACCGTCAAAATTATAGAATGTCCTCGTGATGCCATGCAGGGTATTAAATCTTTTATCCCTACTGATAAGAAAGCAAAATATATAAATGCACTTTTGGGGGTAGGTTTTGACACGATTGATGTAGGTAGTTTTGTTTCTCCAAAAGCCATCCCTCAGATGCGAGACACTGCAGAAATGTTAAAGCTTTTGGATCTTTCTCATACTAGATCAAAATTATTAGCTATTGTTGCCAATGCTCGAGGAGCAAGACAGGCTGCAAGTTTCGATCAAGTTGATTATTTAGGATTTCCTTTTTCTGTTTCTGAAATTTTCCAAATGCGTAATACTGCGAAAACCATGGCAGAATCAGTTAAAGTGCTTGAAGACATTATTGAAATTGCTTCCAATTCTAATAAAAAAGTTGTTTGTTACCTCTCAATGGGCTTTGGAAATCCCTACGGTGACCCTTGGAATGTGGATATAGTATCTAAATGGACTGAGAAGTTGGTACAAATGGGCGTCGAAATTATTTCTTTATCTGATACCATTGGATGTGCAACACCTACAATTATATCTTATTTGTTCTCTAATCTAATTCCTATGTACCCTAGTGTAGAATTTGGTGCTCATTTACATACGTCCTATAGTACTTGGTACGAAAAAGTACATGCTGCTTATACTTCAGGTTGTTTGCGTTTTGATGGTGCCATACAAGGTTTTGGAGGCTGCCCAATGGCAAAAGACGTACTTATTGGTAACATGCCTACGGAAAAGCTTTTATCATATTTCACTAGTGTTAAGGCTATTACCAACACACGACCAATGTCTTTTGAGTCCGCTTATAATGCAGCTTCAACTATTTTTTAATTTTATTTGTATTAAATCTAAATAAAGTTTGTTTTATTCCTTTTGTTGTCTATATTTGCATCGCGATGTTATTTATATTAAATCTAAATAAAAAACAAAATGAAATTAAAATTAGTTAATTTAGGAGTACTTGCTGCAAGTATGTTGGTTTTTGCATCATGTGAAGACGATGATAAAATGATTGACGATGTAATTGACATCGTTGCACCGGATACCTATACTTTTGAAGTAAATGGTAATTCAACAGTAAGCTACGGAGGACAAACAACACGTTTGCAAATGGTAGATGAAATATATGCAATTTTAGATGCTGAATCTGCGCCTGAAGATGTAGATGGTTTGGATGCTAAATTAGACAGTATGTTTTTCAACGGCACAAAATTTTCTACTGATGAATTGAACAATTCAAAAAAGAAATTAGGGAACAAAGTTGGAGGTTATCAAGCTGCAGTTAATAAAGAAAACATTGTAGCTTACTTTAGAGAAACTTTAGAAGATTATGCTCAAAATGTAGTAACCGAATTAGGGGAAGAAGCAGATCAAGGAAAGGCAGGTAAATCAGGTAAATATCAATTGAATGCCAAAGGTATGGAATTGGATCAGGTTTTTGCTAAAGGATTGATTGGTGCGTTATGTTTGGATCAAGTTGCTAATGGGTATTTAAGTTATGAAAAAATTTCAGCAGCTGACAATACAGAGCGTGATGAAGTAAAATTCTACACAACTATGGAGCATTATTGGGATGAAGGCTATGGATATGTTTACGGGTTGGATTCAGAGGATACACCAAGTGATATTTTATTGAAAAAATATTTAGTTAAAGACGATGTAAACAGTGGTTATGAGGGCAATGCTGCTGATGTGTTAGCTGCATTTACTTTAGGTAGAGCTGCTATTGTTGCCGGTAATACTGATGTTAGAGATGCACAAGCAGCTATCGTAAGTCAAAAACTTTCTGAGGTTGTGATTCACAAAGCAATTTACTACTTAAATTCGGCTGCAGAACAAGTTAATGAGTCAGGTAAGTTTTTCCACGCTCTGTCTGAAGGATACGGATTTATTTTTAGTTTACAATTTACACATGATGTAACAGGTAACCCATACTTTACAAATGCTGAAGTAAATGAAATGTTAGGTGAACTTTCCTCTGGAAATGGTTTCTGGGACAGAACTGATGCTGAGTTGACTACAATGGCGGACAAAATTGCCGCTAAATTGTTGAAATAAATTAAAGTCTTATTTTTTTTAAGTAAAACTCAGTGTTCACTTTTGTGTATCACTGAGTTTTAGTATTTTTGCAACATGATACGAAATTATTTTTATTTAGTTTTAATAACGCTTTTTTTAACGGCGTGTAAAAACACTGAAGGAAACGGAATTGCTACCGATACCTACAATAGAACTGAAGTTTTAAAAAACTTGACTGACAATATAATCATTCCTTCTTACGCATCATTTCGTGAGTCTTTGAGTACATTCAAATTAGTTACAGATACTTATGTGAGTGAATCTTCTGAAGAAAATTTGACAGCAGTGAAAAATCAATGGCTGGTTTCTTACAAATTATGGCAACATGTAGAGATGTTTGACATTGGAAAAGCTGAGGAGATTCGTTACAACCTAAGAATGAATTCGTATGCAACTAAAGTTTCTAGAATCGAGTCAAACGTAAATACTTTTAATTACGATTTGTCAGAGGACACAGAAACTTCTTTTTTAAGTCAAGGATTTCCTGCGATTGACTATCTTTTGTTCGGATTGGAAGATAATGTTTTAGAGGGAACATCTGATAATTATAGATTGTATTTAGCTGCTTTAGTTGATGAAATGATTTCAAATACGGATAAATGTATCGCTGATTGGAACAATAATAGAGATGCTTTTATAAATGATAATAGCAACACAAAAACTTCAAGTTTTAACAAATTAGCAAATGATTTTGTGTATTATTATGAAAAAGGATTACGTACCAATAAAATAGGTATCCCTGTAGGTTATTGGGATTCGAATATAGTAGCGTCAGAAATGATAGAGGGATACTACAAAAAGGATATTTCAAAAATTCTTCTACAAGAGTCACTGACTGCTGTTGAAAATTTCTTTTTAGGTAAAAAGTTTGGAGGTCAAGAGATTGGAGAAAGTTTCAAAAGCTATCTCGAATACTTGGATGAAGAAACTGAACTGACCTCTGAGATTGCAAATAATTTTGAAGCCTCCAAACAACAAATTGAAAAATTACAACCTAATTTTGTGAATCAATTAGAGACAGACTATGGAGTGTTGGAGTTGTCAAGTGTGTTTGATGCAATACATAATAATGTACCTAAGTTTAAAATATACATGCTAGCAGCTTTTCAAGTCAGTACTGATTATGCGGATGCAGACGGTGATTGATATCTAGTCAACTCTGTATGAATCTCTACTATTGTAGAGAATCTTAATTGATTTAATTCAATTCCACACAAACCTCTATGGCTGTTTTAAAAAACGTTTCTTTTTTATTTTTTTTGTTATCTTTTACTTCTCAAGCGCAGAATGTTTTTCGAGGTAATATTTTTGATGCAATTACTAATAAGCCTATAAACAAGGTAGAAATATTTGATAGTGGAGCAAAACAGTTAGCAATTACAAATGCAAATGGTTATTTTAACTTTACGAGTTCCAAAACAAAGGTTCACATTCTCTGTTTTTCATATAATTATGAAATTTTCGAGCTAAATTTATACAGTGAAAATAAGAACACGTATTCGATTTCACTATCTCCAATTTCTGAAAAGTTATCCGAGGTTGCTGTCAATGCAAGACGCGCTAAAGTATTCGAAATGCAGCGTTTAAATGATGTGGAAGGGACAGCTATTTATGCTGGAAAAAAGACAGAGGTAGTATTGGTAGAACAGTCTATGGCAAATTTAGCATCCAACAATGCACGTCAAATTTACAGTCAGGTAGCTGGTTTGAATATATATCAGAACGACGATGCAGGATTACAACTGAACATTGGTGGCAGGGGATTAGATCCCAATCGAACCTCCAATTTCAACACGCGACAAAATGGATATGACATCAGTGCTGACGTTTTAGGCTATCCTGAAAGTTATTATGCGCCTGCTTCTGAAGGTTTGCAACAAGTACAAATCATAAGAGGTGCAGCTTCTCTACAGTACGGGACCCAATTTGGTGGGTTGATCAATTTTGTCATGAAAAAACCAAATCCTTCTAAATCAGTTGAAATTATTAGTAGAAATACTGTAGGAAGTTATGGTTTGTACACCAACTTTACCAGTCTTAGTGGTACGCATAATAAATTGAGTTATTATACTTATTTTAACTTAAAAAGGGGTGATGGGTTTAGACCTAATTCTAGTTTTGATTCAAAAAATATGTATAGTTATTTGGCTTACGATTTTTCAGCAAAAACAAAAATTAGTGCTGAGATTACATATTTAAACTATTTGGCACAACAAGCAGGAGGATTAGACGATACGATGTTTAATATAGACCCTTTCCAATCCAATCGTTCTCGAAATTGGTTTCGTGTCAATTGGGCACTATACAATTTTAAGTTTTCGCACCATTTTTCGGAGAAGACCAATTTTAATTTTAGTGCTTTTGGTTTGAACGCTTCTAGAGATGCTCTTGGCTTTAGAGATCGAAGAGTCAATACAGATGATCCTTTCGAATTGAGAGATTTGATTAAAGGAACATATAGTAATTTTGGTTTCGAATCTCGTTTTTTAACCCAATATCAGTTGTGGAACAAAGAAGCTGTTTTCTTAATTGGCGCTAAATATTACAATTCGTATAATACTGCAGATCAAGGACCTGGTTCTGTCGACAGTGATGCAAATTTCAATTTTCAGTTTGATGCGTTCGATAGTGCTTCCAACCAAACCAATACATATCCCAACGAAAATATTGCAGTATTTGGAGAACACATACTTTACCTCAGTCCTAAATTTTCCATCACTCCTGGATTTAGATATGAATATATAAAAACTAAAGCGAATGGTATTGGAAGAGACATTCGAGTGCAAAATGGCTTTAAGTATCGTGATTTTGAGTTTATTAACAATGAGAATCTAACCAGAAATTTTATTTTATTGGGTACGGGACTTAGCTATAAAAAAAGTAATAGCTTAGAGTTTTATGCAAACATATCTGAGAATTATCGATCGGTTACTTTTGCCGACATAACCATCGCCAATCCAAGTTTTAAAATAGATCCTGACATCACTGATGAATCTGGATATACGGCCGATATAGGCATACGAGGTCGTTATAAAAAATATGTCTCATATGATATTGGTGGTTTTTATTTGAAATACAGCAATCGTATTGGATTTACATTGATTGAGGATGAAAATAGCAACATCAAAACATTTCGAACCAACGTAGGGGATGCGAATATGTATGGACTAGAATCTCTTATTGATATAAATCTTGCTAATTTATGGTTAAATGACAATCGATTTTTATGGTCTTGTTTTTTGAATACATCTTTTATTGGTTCTGAATACTTGAGCTCAGACAATGGTACTTTAAACGGAAATAAAGTAGAATTCGTACCAGATGTCAATCTAAAAACAGGAATTAAATTTGGATACAAAAACTTACTTTCTAGTTTACAATACACCCATATATCAACTCAATTTACAGATGCAACCAATTCAACCATCAGTGATCCTAGTGGGGTATTAGGTACGATTCCAGCTTATGATATACTTGACTTTTCTCTATCCTACAAATACAAGCGTTTTAAGTTGGAAACAGGTATCAACAACGTCATGAATAATTTTTATTTTACACGTAGGGCAACTGGATACCCTGGGCCTGGGATCATTCCTTCTGCTCCTAGAAATTACTACGCTACTCTAGAAATTAAATTTTAATTTTTGAATTTATTTTTGGCACTAAATACTAAAAATGAAATTATACAAAAATGAAAATTGCTCTTTATGTACTCAGTTTACTTTTATTAGCCCGCTGTTTTAAGTATCAAAAAACAGAAGTAAGGAGTTTGCTAAACCTATCTGAGTGCACTTGAAGAATGAGTCTTATTTGAGAGGAGAATTTTTTTCTACAAAAAAATTCACTTTCCAAAAAATAAACAAGATATCATGCTCATTACCAATGGTACAGGAATTGCTCCATTCTTGGGTATGTTGGAAGAAATCACACAAAAATCTACTGTAGATTTGTATTTAGGTTTGCGAAACAAAGCCTTCTATGAAATCTACTATGATTCTATAGAAAAAGCATTGCAAAATAAGCCCAGTAGACCTCGCATTTTCTAGAAGCTACCAACAATATGTGCAAGATAGGGTACTGTTAGATATTGATAAATTCATTCGCGTATTGCAAAAGGAGGGAAGAATTCTTGTTTGTGGTTCAATAGTGATAAAAAATCTTTGGCTTCAGCTTTGAATTCTATCTTGCAAAAAAAGTTAAACGCTAGTTTTGAAGACCTAGAGCGACGAGGGAAAATTGTTTCTGATTGTTACTACTACTACTTGTTCTGTGATTTAGAAAAAGAATTTGTATTTGAGAAGTGCCTTTTTCTTTTTCGCAGTATCAAGCGATAGATATTGACAAAAGGCATGCTTAGGTTTTTAAAAAAAGAATTGTAATTTTTGTTGTCTTTTTCTCCCAAGCCAAAGACAAGTTTGTCTGTTTGATTTGAACGTACTAAGGTACCAAACATCCAATCCCATATAGCGAGTCTAGATCCCATGTTTTTATCGAAGTGCTTGGGATTGTCACTATGGTGTACTTGGTGTTGTAAAGGGCTGATAAAAATGTATTCCAAAAAATTGAAAAAACGCAGTTTTACATGCGAATGTCTTAGGTTGGCTCCCCAGGTGTAAAATAGCAGTGAAAAAGCATTAACACCAAGGTAAGTCCATTTGTCCACTTGTTGGTTGGACAAATAGTCAAAGAGACCTGTGACTAAACCAAAAACGATGATAGATTTGACATTGTTAAGTATCAGTTCTACTGGGTGAAGTCTATACTGCGTAAATGGATTCATACTTGTTGCAGAGTGGTGAATTTTGTGAAATTCCCAAAGAAAACGAACTTTGTGACAGGCATAATGCACAAGAAATGTCAAAAAATCACTAATCAATGTGAGTACAATTGTGTAGTATATAATTGTTTCAGTACTAGACAAATTCAAATTGCTAAAACCAAACCATTGAGCCATGTATTCATTGGTATAATAAGCCAACAACAAACCATAGATTAAAAAAGGTCCTATCAAAAGGATTTTTATAAAACTATTAAAGAATATGAATGTGTAATCTACAAAGGCAGATCGACTCCACCATACTTTTTTTGCAAAGATGTATTGCAAAAAAGATTTGTTTTTTTGTTTTGATTTGAAGTAAACATAATACGCCAATACCAAAGAACTTATCAAATATATATAATGGGTTCTCTTGGTGGTAGATAGGAGGTATCTAGAGGCAACTTCGAGTCCTTCGTTTAAAAAATTAAATATTTCTTGAATCGTCATATTTTACCACACTATCACTTGCAAATATACGAACAAAATCAATCACCGTCATTGTCAGTACTTGTAATTACAACAGACAATTCCCATTTTAATGAAACTGCAGTAAACAAGCGTAATGCTTCAAAAGCATCATGTACATTTTTCATGGCTTCTTTTTCT